>NZ_JAUBUG010000159.1:0-3314 GCF_036705345.1 Microcoleus sp. B3-D2 | reverse complement strand
CACTAACTCCTCGGAGTCAGGCTAACCGTCCCTGGATAGGAGAACCTATCCATTTAGGCTAAACGAATCGCACACCGGAAATGATATCAGCTAGGATTATTTTCGACTTAATCGGTCGGCTAATCGCTGATGCACCCTAAAGCGTGAAATAACTCACAGCTTTGCCTCAGTAACAGCAGTTGCAGAAGCACAATTAACAGCTTGCCTCTGTTTCTATCAGTAGCTACGCAAACAGGTACTGGCGAGCTTTACAGAATCTTTATACAAAGCAGTATAATGGGTGACACCCCTCCACCGTAAAAGAGGAGAGGCAAATAGCAGCAAAATCAGATGCTATAAGCTAGAGATGGGGCTTTTGAGTCAGGGAAGCGGATAAACGCAATGGAGCATCGGCGCATTGTTATCGGGGACGTACATGGGCATTACGACGGCTTAATGACCCTGCTAGAGGCACTTGCCCCCAGCTCGAACGATCGCGTCTATTTTTTGGGAGACTTAATCGATCGTGGCCCCAAAAGCGCTCAGGTATTAGATTTTGTGCAGCAAAGCCCCTACCAAACTCTGTTGGGCAACCACGAACAACTCATGCTGGAAGCTTTGTCGGGGACACCGATGGATATGCGAGCGTGGCAATCTTGGCTCTACAGTGGCGGGGATGCGACAGTAGCGAGCTACAGAGATACAGGGATGATGCCGTACAAACACTTAGAGTGGCTGCGATCGCTCCCCACGCACCGGGACTTAGGGGACATCTGGCTGGTTCACGCCGGCGTTGACCCCCATCTGTCGATCGAGGAACAGTCGATCGAACAACTTTGTTGGATTCGCAGGGAATTTCACACCATGTCGAAACCCTATTTTCCCAATAAATTAATTATTACCGGTCACACGATCACCTTTACCTTTCATGGGGTCAGGCCGGGCGAATTAGTCAGGGGCGAAGGGTGGTTGGATATTGACACGGGTGCTTATCATCCCAAAAGTGGCTGGCTGACAGGATTTGACCTCAGCTACCGCAGAGTTTATCAAGTCAATGTATTTAACAATCAAGTCCGAATTTTGCCGTTTGACGAAGTTGTCAGGCAATTGAAGCCGCAGCCGATTGCACCCCCGAAACCTGCGATCGATTCTGTTGTTCAACAGCAGTGTTAAATCAAGTTTTCGTTGTAGGGTATGTCAGCTTAAGTCCGAGATCTTAAATCGAAATTAACTTGCTGCTGACATACCTTAGTAACTGGATTTATTTTTTAACGAACCGCGAAGACGCGAAGATCGCGAAGTAAGAAAAGAGAAGGGAAGAGAAGAGAAAATAAGAGAGTGCCTGACTGATTTACGTTTGCTACGAACCTAGAAGTCTGCGGATTTCTAGCCTGTAATCCTCATTATTCAAACCTTCACCGCTAGCAAGATCCGGATCTATAGCCTGCGAAATAGCAGCAATACGATCGCCAGTTGCCGGGTGAGTGCTCAAAATGCTAGGAGGAGAAGGTTTGTCGAGCAACTTTTTCATAAAATCAACCATCCCAGATTGAGCGTAGCCTGCTCGCCCCATAGTTTGCAATCCCAACTGATCGGCTTCATACTCAGCTTGGCGACTGTGGGGGCGCCGCAAAGCCAATTCCACCCCAATCTGAACCGCCTGAGATCGATCGAGCCCAGTTGCCGAAGCTACACCTGAAGCTATGGCCATTTGACGCATTTGTTGAATCGCGTGGCGAGCATTAATGTGAGCGATTTCGTGGGCGATCACACTGGCCAATTCTGCCTCATTGTCCGCCGCTGCCATCAAGCCTTTATTCACATAAACAAAACCGCCCATAGTTGCAAAAGCATTAATCGTGTCGTCGTCAATCACTTGAAAAGTATAAGGAATATTCGGGCGAGTGCTTTCTTGAGCGAGTCGTTGACCGATGCGGTTGATATATTCTGTAGTGTCCCGATCGCGGTCAATCTTAAACTGGCTGTTCGTTAACTGCTGATTAATTTGTCTGCCAATAGCCACCTCTTGGCGATCGGACATATTCGACAATTGAATAACTTGAATGCCTCGAAAAATCAGTTCGGGCAACGAAAATGCTTGAGTCGGTTCCGGGGAAACCACCCAGATACCCGCAGCCACCATCAGGGACAGAAACAGATAAATCCCCCGGCCACAAGTACGCCGGCAAGTCAACCAAAAACTTTTTAACATGAGTGATAGGTGCCAGAAGTTAGATAAAATTTGAGGAAAAACTCGAAAAGTCACTAAATAGGCAGACGTAATTTGAGGCTGCTTAGTTGCTATTCTAGCTTTTTGTCAATTTTTAACGGCGCCACAAGCTTCTGGGCGATCGAGCCAAGGCCAACCAACCGCCGTCAACTGCCTTCTGGGTTAAGTGCCCCAGTCATGCGGATTTTGGGCTATCGTTGTGGTAATATCTTTTAGCTTCAGGACTTACACATCAATAAAGTATGTCATTGGCAGCAGTAGCTCAGCAATAGCAGCATCTGTTTTTCATCGATGTCTGCGTAAGTCCTGAGCTTGTAAACATACTCCTGTCGCTATCAGTATAATAGGCGATTTATGAAAATTTTGGATTCTCAAGGCCGGCTGTTCGGCAAACTCAGCATCCTAGACGTAGGTGCCATTCTAATCGTACTGCTAGTTGCAGTCGGAATCTTCTTCTTTCCCGGCACTTCTGGCGGTTCCGTCGCCCAAGTCGGCACCAGTGTCAAACCTGTAGAAATTGATGCAATTGCGATCGGTCTCAAAGGAACAAACGTTCAAGATTTGTTCAAACCAGGTGATAAAATCAATGTGGTGATCCGCAATCAACCCTCCGGTCAGATTACCATCAAATCGGCCAAAACTCTCACCAGAACCCTAGCAGTTCCTCAGCCCAACGGCACTCTGAAAGCTCTCCCCGATCCCAGACAAGAAGAAGCCTTCAGCCAAAATATGATGTTTACCTTAGAGGGAAAAGGTCAACTTACTGAAAATGGCCCGGTTTTAGGTAATACGAAAGTCAAAATTGGTACTACGTTAGAGCTTGAAGGCAGCAAGTACATTTTCAACGCCAGCGTTATCGACGTGCGAGTCAAAGAATAATTAGTAGTCAGTTGTCAGTTGACAGTTGACAGTTGTCAGTGGTTATTGGTGTCAAATTCAGACTAAAATTCATGATAAATCTCGCTTCTAGCAGAGTCTAGATCCCCCCTAGCCCCCCTTAAGAAAGGGGGGGACAAGATTATTGTCAAAGTCCCCCTTATTAAGCTATGCCTTACTCACATCTTTCTTAACAAAATCAGGCTTGACATCTGGGGGGGAATGGGTG
>NZ_JAUBUG010000004.1:0-146990 GCF_036705345.1 Microcoleus sp. B3-D2 | reverse complement strand
CAACACCCGGAACAACCACAGGCGAAGTGCAATCTTCCAGCAAATAAACCTTCTTTGCCAAATTCGGATCTCGCGCCAAACTTTCCGTTAACAAATCATCAATTGTCCAAGCAACGCAGTGACTTTTGGCTTGTCCTGCAATAATTACTGCATCAAAATCGAGCAATTTGTCAATAAACTTAGCATTCTTTTCCGCAATCGGATTGCCGTCGAATCCATCTAAAACTTCTGGCCGCAAAACCGAATAGTTTTCTGTCAGTGGATTCGCGCCTTTGATTTCAAAAAGTGCTTGGCTGTTGCGGGCTATAGTATGAAAAAATACTGCTTCTTCCACCGCAGAAACCAGCGCGTGTCCGATGCCGCCCAGCATCGAGTGATAGGGCCAAATTATCAGGGGATATTTCCCATCGTCGCTGAGTTTTTTGACGTAGTAGCAAGCTTGTTTTTCCAGTGCTGAAAAATTGGCGCCGCTGATGCTGTGGGCGACGGCTGGATTGACTTTCCAAATGCCTTTTTGGACATCTTCGAGTGTAATAGAACTGGCGGCTGGTAGGGGGTGTTCGCCTGCTTCGTCGATCCAAAAGATTGGATGAAAAATTTGCATGGCGGTGTGGGTGTCCATTGTCGGCGCAATGGTTGTAATTGCATTTAAATTGCGATAGATGAATTCGCACAGCCGCAGGTTGTCATCAACTGCACCGCTACCGGAACGCCCGCCTACAAATAGTTCAAATTCGGGCAAGCAAAAGGTATTTTGGGCATCGATTATCAGCAAACAAATGCGGTTTGTGTCCCTTGCGGCTGGCTGGATGCTGTGCTGTTTTGCCCAATCTTTCGCTTGGGCGGCGCGTTCTCCGTAGGGAACCCGCCAGACTTCGCCTACTTTTTTCTGGTCGAAATGTTCGGGGATTGGGAGTTGGGCTTTTGGTTTCATGACCTATCGCTTATAGGGTAGTTTACAGTAATAATTTAAGTTTGGAGTATAATGCTGATAAATATTTGCGGGTGAATCATGGCCAAAGAACGAATCCAAGATTATGCTAGGGTAAAATTTAAACGCATAGTGTTGTTTTTTTCGCTCGCACTTTTGCTCGCTCTCTTAATTGTAGCAACTAGATCTGCTTACGTTCAAGAGGTTTTGAGAAGTCTGTTAATGCAGATCGAAGATTTAGGCTGGTGGGGACCAGTGGCTTTTGTAGCTATTTACAACTTGGCTACTGTGCTGTTTGTACCGGGTTCGGTACTGACGCTGGGAGGGGGGGCGATTTTCGGTTTGTGGTGGGGTTCTGTTTACGTTTTTGCGGCGTCCACTTTAGGTGCTGTATTTGCTTTTGCGATCGGGCGCTATTTGTGCCGCGATCGCGTGGTAAAATATATGGAATCTCACCCCAAGTTTAAAGCTCTCGATCGCGCAGTTTCCCAACAAGGATTAAAAATAGTTTTTTTGACTCGTCTTTGTCCTTTATTTCCTTTCAATTTATTGAATTACGCTCTGGGAATTACTCAGGTTTCTTTGAAAGATTACGTGCTGGGTTCCTTGGGCATGATACCGGGTACAATCATGTACGTTTACTCCGGTTCTTTGGTGGGAAATATTGCGACTATCGGCGCGTTTTGTCAGTCAACAAATCCCCAAACAGAAGCAGCAAAATGGTCGCTCAATATCCTCGGTTTTCTGGCTACTGTTGCTGTAACTGTTTTTCTCACTAGGATAGCTAGCAAAGCTTTGGAAGAAAGTATTTAATTAGCAGGATTTGCCAATGTCGCAGTCAAAAGTCGATCGCGTAACTGTCCCCCCGATGGACGAACACAACCAGAAATTAGTCTCCTATTTGCATCCGCCCGATTGGGTAAATCCGCAGCCGGCTAGTTCTTATAATTTAGTAGTAATTGGTGCTGGCACCGCCGGATTAATTGTGGCTGCGGGTGCCGCAGGTTTGGGCGCGAAAGTTGCTTTAATTGAAAAACATTTGATGGGCGGCGACTGTTTGAATGTCGGTTGCGTACCCTCAAAAGCTTTAATTCGATCGTCTCGTATTGTCGGCGATATCTCGGAAGCAAGTAAATTTGGTGTTAATGTTTCTGACAGTGTAGAAGTGGATTTTGCCGCTGTGATGGAACGGCTGCGCCGCATCAGGGCGGGAATCAGCGATGTTGATTCTGTTGAACGCTACCAGCACAAATTAGGAGTTGATGTTTTTTTAGGTTCTGGTCGTTTTACTAGCAATAATACAGTAGAAGTTGCAGGTCAAACTCTCGGGTTTAAAAAAGCAGTAATTGCCACAGGTGCAAGGGCGCTACAACCGCAAATTCCCGGCTTGCAGGAAGCTGGATATCTGACAAATGAAACTGTCTTTAACCTCACAGAAAGACCTCAGCGTTTGGCAGTAATTGGCGCAGGGCCGATCGGCTGCGAATTGGCTCAAGCATTCCGCAGGCTGGGTTCGGAAGTCGTATTGCTGCACAAAAATGCTCAGATTTTAGACAAAGAAGATGCGGATGCTGCTAAAATCGTGCAGCAGGCTTTTGTACGCGAAGAAATTCAACTAATACTAGAATCCCAAATAGAGCGCGTTGAGAAAACAAATCCAGGCAAAGTAATTTATTATAAATGTCAAGGTCAGGAAGCATCCGTAACAGTAGATGAAATTATTGTGAGTACAGGGCGATCGCCCAACGTCGAAGGATTGAATCTGGAGGCGGTCGGTGTCGAATACGATACACAAACAGGCGTCTTTGTCAACGATTATTTGCAAACTACTAATCCCCGCATTTATGCCGCCGGCGATATTTGCATGAAACATAAATTTACTCACGCTGCTGATTTTGCCGCAAGGATGGTAATTCAAAACACTCTATTTTTCGGACGCAAAAAACTCAGCGCTTTGACGATACCTTGGTGTACTTACACAAACCCGGAAATTGCGCGCGTCGGATTGGGCGATCGCGAGTTGCAAGCCGCAGGGATTGATATCGATACGTTTTTGATTCCTTTCGATAAAGTCGATCGGGCAATTATTGACGGCGAAGAGGAAGGATTTGTGAAAATTCACGTCAAAAAAGGCAGCGATAAAATATTAGGTGCAACTATTGTAGCGCGACACGCTGGGGATATGATCGGCCAGATTACTTTGGCAATGGTTAACAATATTGGTTTGGGAAAGATTGCTAGCACAATTCAACCGTATCCGACACAAGCTGAGGCAATTCGCAAAGCCGGAGATGCTTACAATCGCACTCGTTTGACTCCCTTTGTGAAGAATTTGTTTAATAAATGGCTGGCTTGGACGCGATAAATAATATCAAATCCGGTCGATCGCACGCGATATCTGTAGGACACGGCAATGCCGTGTCCCTACCCGTAACCCGTTCATTAACCGCATTTGGGATAATTTGAGACAATTTTGGTATTTCAAAAATCCCCTTCATCTACTTGAAATACAGTCATTCCCAACGACCGCCACATATCAACAACTTGCTGGCGATCGTCCAACACAAACTTAACATTATATTTTCCTTCAATATGTCGCCGATAGAACTCCTCTTTAATAATCGAATCCTTCCTCATATCTCCGGTTTTCCGCATATAAAGACTGGCATAATTAACCTCGTACTGCTGCAACCATTTTTCAGTTTGAGGCTGACAGTCATCCGTCCTGCCCGACACTACTATAATACGGGCGCTGGACTGCCACTTGCGAACGGTATCTAAGACGGGCTGATTGGGCAAATCGCGATCGCACGTCGAAGCATCAAAAGGATTTCTGCCGTTGAGAAGTGCCAGCGTACCGTCCATATCAACAATAATTGCATCCGGCAAATTCGGGTTATATTCTGGCGGCCCAACGGGAACCCGCACGTAGTTATTGTACATCTTCACGATCACCTCTTTGCCCACCGAATTAAGCCTTTTCAAATCCCGTTTAATACATTCTTCAACCGGAACTTGCAGGAAAGAATCATTAACTTCGACAATGGCTTTACCTTTAACCAACTGTTTGATATGCTCGATGTGAGGTCCGAAATTAGTATCATCAACAATGACGTGCTTGCCGCTTTCCAAAGCCATCAAAATAATCGTATCTCTCAACTGCAAAATAAACTTTTCATTCGCCGGCGACCAATGAGAAGCGTGAGCCATTTCTCTGAGCAAATCTTTATTGCTACGCACCCACTTTCCAGGTTCAGACAGCAGCAATTCCCTAGCAAACTGAGATTTTCCAGAAGCGGGTAAACCGACAAGTACAATAACTCTTTTCATGGTAATTGGTAATTGGTAATTGGGCATAGGGCATAGGGCATAGGGCATAGGGCATTAATATTCCTTCTTCCCTCTTCCTGATTCCTGACATCCGTTAAATACGTTAAATCCGCCCTTGCGAATCCGTTGCCGAACTTCCTTCTTCTTCTACAAACCTAGATGGATGTAATCTAAACCCAATAGCTCCTCTATTTTATGGATTGTAACATCACGGAGAGCTTCTTTCACTCCCGCAACTCTTCGGGCCCGCAAAGAAAACAAAATGCCGGAATACGGCAAATCTTTCACAGCTAATGCAAAATCTTTCTGAAGTTCGATATGTTCGTGCTGTCGGTAAGCTTCCTCGATTTCTTCAACCAAAGATTGATATTTGTCTTTAACTTTTTGATACAACTCACTCCACTCAGGAAAATAAGCTAAAAACTCTTCTCCTTCATTAGTTAAAACAATTTCTATCAGGCGGCGGGTCGAAAACCCTTCACGGAGAGGGTAAATCGCGACATATTGCGGAGACTTAACTTTAACTCTGTTGAAGTTAGCGTCGCAGATAATATACCCTTCCGAATCCATCGGATCTAAATGTTGAGCCGCTTCGATAACTTCTTTCCAGCTAGTTAAAGGATAGGAAGCGACCAATTCCCAGCCATATTTATTGGCCCAAAGACTCGGGTCTGTTTCTACCAGCGTTTGAGTGTTGCGAACCCCGTGCAGCACGATTTGATTGTTTTGTTGCTGGACAACTATTCTATTGTAAGGCGTCATCAACTCAAATATAAAACACTGGTCGGTTTCTTGTGGCAATTGATATCGCAATTCTTGCCAGACTTTCCAAAAAAGTTCCGCAAAGCTGAACCCAAAACCATTAACTTCGCCGGCGGCGTCGGGAGTGCCGCTAGATTGCACTCTCCATTCTCCTTTGTAAAAATACAGTACAGTCAGAGAACCGTCTAGTTTTTCATAAACTTTGGCATGACTCCAATCAATTGCAGCCGCGTGAATTTCTCCGTAATTAAAAAATTTGTCGTAGGGATAAGAAACTATCTGCCAATTTTGAGATGAATCTAAAATAATGCCTCGGCACTGCTGGACTATTTTTTCGCCCAGGGGAGATTCTATCTGCGAGTATTTCAGACAGACTAAATCGGGATATTGGCGGTGGCGGGTAACTTTGATATGATAAGTTTCGGACAAAGTTTCCAATCCGTGCTGGCGCAAATACTCTTGCAGTTCCACGATCGACTCCTAAATTGCTCGCCTTCTCTATATTATATATGACTTCATATTCTGGCAAGCTTGTCAAGATAGTCAAAAACTCTTTTTCCCGGAAAAGCGAGTGTTAATTGGGTAGTTTGAATTATGGTTGTACATAGGTGAATGCGCTTCGCCGCCCAACTAAACTTTTTGAATATTGAGGGAAAAGACCGTGAAAAAGAAATTATTAATTTTGGCGACTTCTGCTTGTGTATTGACTGCTTTAGTACCTCCATCGGTTGTTTTTGGAGCCTCGCAATTGTCGCTCCGACCATCGGGAACAACACAAATTGCTCAAGGAGGCACTGCGTTTCCGGTAAAGGAAATTTTGCCAAAGTTAAAAGGCAAAACGCAAGTGCCTATTTTTATTCCCAGCAGGATTCCGGTTCCGCAAAAAATGTACTATCCAACTACAGCACAAGCAAACAGCTATAGTATTTCAATCGAGTATAAACGAGATTGCGGCGGTACGACTGTTTGCACTTTTGGGTCAATTCAAGGTCAAAAAGGCGGGGAGTTTACTACAAAACTAGAAGGGGTAACTAAGACGTTAAAAAATGTCAAGCTTGCGGGCGGAGTGAAAGGAGTTTTTCATAACGGTTGCGGGGCTTACTGCACAGCAACTCTTGAGTGGAAGACTCAGGGTTTTATGTATACCGTAGCCATTAAGAACGGACGAGAATCTGATTTAATTTTAATAGGAAATTCTGCTATTCAAGCTGGGAAGCGTTAAGTTTGGCAGTCTGGGAGGCACAACTTCTATATGTAGGGTGCGTAAGGGCGCACCTTACCGTTATTGTATGATATATCTTAACTCGCACTCGCCCCTTACAAGATGCTATTGTTTTTTTTGCGCTGACCTACTTAGGGGGAAATCAGGATGAGGGGAAGATGGCTATTTGCGGCGATTTTTGCTTGTGTGGTGACTGCTTTTACGATTCCCTTCGGGATAGCTTCGCTTCACGCACCTTTGGCACCAAACTCAGCGTTAGCAAGGACTGAACTCCCGATTACAGAAATCCGCTGGTTTAATTATTCCCCTGAAGATAGCTGGCAACCGATACAGTTTATTGTGCCAGATCGCAACACTGCAAAATCTGCCGGCAGCCGCAAGTTGCGGTTGTACGATGTTCATATTGCCAAGATGTTTGAGATTTCTCATTTTCTGTGCGATCGCGATCGTGCTTCTGAAGGTTATAATTGGTCTTATCAAGCGGAAAATGGCAGTATTGAGATGGGACGCTTCAAAATTAGCTGCAATCTCGCCCGTTCCATAGCTCCAGCTTACGGCTTAGGGAAACCAGAAATTACAGTGATTCGCCGCCACTTCAACCTGAAAAACGGTCGCCCTTCTTTTGCGGTAGAGAAATATTCGATTCCAACTTTTAACATTGCTAAAAATAGAGTTGTGCAGTGGAGGGATTTTGTGCAAAAGTTTCCCCCAATCCCCGATAAGTCAGCAAACCAAGCTAACAGTATTTTTCCTGCGAGTAACATTTCTAAGCAAATCAAAGGCAAAACGCGAGTGCCTGTTTTTCTTCCGAGCATACTTCCTTTATCTAACACTCAGCAAATTGATTTTGACGTGCAAGCAGGTTCCCACGGTTACATTGTGGAAATGTATTTAGGCAAAGGATGCCGCGCCGGAGCCTGTTATTTCGGCACCATCGAAGCTAAAAGAAATGAACCGTTTTCGCCTCCTTCGCAATTACCGCAGGATACTTACAGAAGCATTGAATTGGCCGGCGGCATCAGGGGGATTTATTTCAATAATTGCGGTGCTTACTGCACTGCTTTTGTTGAGTGGCAAAGGCTGGGGGTGTTATACCGAGTCACAAGGAAAAACGCACGCCAGCAAGAAGTTGTCCAGATAGCAAATTCTGCACTTCAAGCAGGACAGCGTTAAATTTTGGTTAGAAATGGAAAAGGTACGCGCCAGCGAAGCTATCTTCCCGCAGCGGTTCCTGAAGAGTAGGGAATCGCCCTTTGGTCACCGAAGCTGCTACAAATAAATCCGATCGCCCTTTTCCCCTCGCAACTAAATTTATCTCCCCAAATCCCGCAACCTTTGAGCTAATTCTTTCTCGCTGCAGCTGAGCTAACTCCTCATCCCAACCAGGTTCATCCGGCTCGACCCTAGGTAAATCTTACATCGCCGGCCGCCTTTGCTTCGGAATGTCGATAGCCCCCGCGCCAGCGACGGGCAATGCTGGATGGGAAACATCATCAAGGCTCACTGCTACTGGCGGTCAAAATCTGGTATTTCTATTTTATCGCCCGAATTGTCCCAACCAGCAATTAAAGTCCCCACCTGCGGTACGCTAGATCAGGTGAATATATTGGCTGATTTCAAGCTATCCTCCGAGCGATCTTATGTCCCCAACCACATCTGCCCCTTCCCGAACCGTTCGCATCGGTTCCCGCAAAAGCCAACTCGCTCTCGTGCAAACGCACTGGGTGCAAGAACAGCTACAGAAACACTTCCCGGAACACACTTTTGAAGTCCACACCATGTCAACCCAAGGGGACATAATTCTTGATGTCGCCCTCGCTAAAATTGGCGATAAAGGACTTTTCACCAAAGAATTAGAAACGGGGATGATTAACAATGAAACGGACTTTGCCGTTCATTCCCTCAAAGATTTGCCTACCAATTTGCCCGAAGGTTTAATTTTAGGATGCGTCACCGAACGGGAAAATCCCGCTGACGCCTTGGTAGTTCACTCCAAGCACAAAGACAAGCAACTCGACACCCTCCCAGAAGGTGCAGTAATCGGCACTTCTTCCCTGCGGCGGCTAGCTCAACTGCGGCACCATTTCCCCCATTTTGAATTTAAAGATATTCGCGGCAATCTCAATACTAGACTCGCTAAATTAGATGAGGGCGGTTACGACGCGATTATTTTAGCAGTTGCCGGATTGGAAAGATTGGGAATGGGCGATCGCATCCACCAAATTATCCCTGCTGATATCTCCCTTCACGCCGTCGGACAAGGTGCTTTGGGCATCGAATGCCGCGCTGGAGATACAGAAATCATGGCCGTGATTAAAGCTCTCGAACACTCGGAAACTGCCCAAAGATGTTATGCCGAACGCGCATTTCTGCGGGAATTAGAAGGTGGCTGTCAAGTGCCGATCGGCGTCAATACCAAAATAGAAAACGGTCAATTAACCTTAACCGGAATGGTATCGAGTCTCGACGGCAAGCGGTTCGTCAAAGATACTGTTTCCGGCGCCGCCGAGACTGCGGAAATGCTGGGGATTGACCTCGCTCACCGACTGCGCCAACAGGGTGCTAGTGCAATTTTGGAGGAAATATTTGTCCAAGTTCAGCGCGGTTCCTAAAACCGATCCGCATCTCTTTGTCAATGCTTTTAGACGTGATATATCGCCTTTTGTAAAATAAAAATAACAGGCGGTTTGCTTTGGCAAAACAGGTAGAGTAGCAGTCTGGTTGTAGATTTTTGATGGGATTTTAGGTAAGACTTGCGCGATAGATTTCAAAAATATCTGACTAATTTAGGACCCTCCGCACGGGTGTTAAGCAACCCGGTTTCTGATGTAAGTCTCGCTGTATAGCCCAAGATTTATGGTAAAAACCGGTTTTTTTTCGTAAGTCGTATAATTCTTAACCTACCCATCCACAATCTACAATCAAACATCCAAAATTAATCAGCAATTTATTTCAGGTAAAAGCCCAATATGAGCGCTAGAGAAATTCAATTAAAGCTGGAATTGAAAAAGGTTCAGCAACTGTATAGCAAAATGCAGGCCGACCAACAAGCTTTGCAGAAGCAAGTGAAAGAGTTCAAAACTCAAGCAGGCAATTTGTCGGATGTAGTCGAGCAAGTCTTGCCGTCGGTAGTGTCAATTTACGTCATGGATTGGGATACAGAAGAAGAGATTTCTTCGGGAAGCGGGTTCTTTGTATCGCCGGACATAATTGTCACGAACTATCACGTTGTAGAAGATATTGCCGATCAAGATTACTTCTATGAAGAAGATGAAATCGAACAGGTTTTAGTCGAAACTCACGACGGAAAATTGAGATTGGCAGAGGTGGTGTTTACTGGTAATGCTGAAGAAGATTTAGCATTACTCTTAATTAGCGATTTTACCTTCGACCCGAAAACAGGGGAACAAGTGGATTCTCCCCAAGAATATCCTCCCCTAGAGTTGTCTTTTGATGTGAAAGTGGGAGATAGAGTAATTGCTGTGGGCAATCCTTTGGGGCAGTTTGCTTCAACTGTAACTCAAGGTATTGTGAGTGCAATTCGCGAACCCGAGGAATATGAAGAAGGCGACGACGAAGATGATGTTGCTGAGGTGAAGGTGTTGCAAACTGATGCGGCGATTAATCCGGGCAATTCTGGCGGGCCGCTGATTAATATGGCAGGTCAAGTGGTTGGGGTGAATACGTGGGGATGGGAAGATGCTGATAATATTAATTTGGCGATCGCCTCTGAAGCTTTGGATGATTTTCTAGCGGGATTTGAGGAGACTTTTGAGGACAATTCTCAGAATTAGTCGGGAGTTATCCGGAGAGCATCTCATATTTGTAAAAACACTTCTTGTGGCTCCTTCCTTCTTCTTCTTTCCTCCTGTCTCCTGTCTCCTCTCTCCTGCCTCAAAACTGCAATTTCTAGCTTGGCTGCTTTCATTGAGATGCTCCCGTTGTCCGTAATATGTGATTCGGGCGTTGGCGAAGCCCTGGAAGAGGATCGCTCTTTTTCTCAGAGGGGATGAAAAAGGCGATCGCTATTTCCTTAATTACATACTGATGGCTTTGCGTGCAGTTTTACTAATGCGTAAAGGTGAGCAGACTGCATACAATTTTTGATGTTTACCGTCCCTCAGAAAGTGACAGATAAATTTGATTAGATCGTGAAAATTCTCGCGGGAGGAGAGTACGGGCGATTGCTCTTTTTTTCACCGCACAGCGACGTGGATGGAAAAAGGGCGATCGCATTCTTGAATAAACTGCGATCGCTACAGCAACTCAGATTTATACTTGTTTTTGGACGGCGCGTTAATATTGTGTCGCTCGCCATTTAAACTTAATCTAGACTAACAATTTCAAGGAACACAAAAAAATAATGCGTATTTTATTTGTATCCGCCGAAGCAGCACCCCTCGCCAAAGTTGGCGGTATGGGCGATGTCGTCGGCGCTTTGCCTAAATTTTTGCGGCGCATGGGACACGATGTCCGCATCTTCATGCCCTACTACGGTTTCATCCCCGACAAAATGGATGTTCCCAAAAAACCTGTTTGGGAGGGGGCGGCCATGTTCCAAAGCTTCTCGGTCTTTGAAAGTGTTTTGCCGGGAACCGATGTACCTTTATACTTAATGCAACATCCATCTTTCTTGCCGCGCCGCGTTTACGGCGGTTTAGATGAAGATTGGAGGTTCACTTTCTTTGCCAATGCTGCGGCTGAATTTGCCTGGAATCATTGGAAGCCCCAAATTATCCACTGTCACGACTGGCATACGGGGATGATACCTGTTTGGATGAGCCACGATCCTGATATCAGCACAGTTTTTACTATTCACAATTTAGCTTATCAAGGGCCGTGGCGCTGGCGTTTGGAGCAGATGACTTGGTGTCCTTGGTATATGCAAGGTCACAATACAATGGCTGCTGCAGTACAGTTTGCCGATCGAGTAAATACAGTTTCCCCGACTTACGCCGAACAAATCAAAACCCCAGCTTATGGGGAAACTTTGGAAGGTTTGCTGTCTTACCTCGGCGGTAAAGTATCGGGCATTTTGAACGGAATTGATACAGAATCTTACAACCCAGCAACTGACAAGTACCTCCATCAACAATTTAGTGTTGATACTATTGAAAAGCGCCCCGCTAATAAAATTGCGCTGCAAGAAGAAGTCGGCTTGGAAGTGAATAAAAATGCTTTTTTGATCGGCATGGTGACGCGGCTGGTAGAACAGAAGGGATTGGATTTGATAATTCAAATGCTCGATCTGTTCATGGCCTATACCGACGCTCAATTTATTGTACTCGGAACGGGCGATCGCTACTACGAAACCCAACTCTGGCAAATGACAGCCCGCTATCCCGGCCGGATGTCCACCCAACTACTTTACAACGAGGCCCTCTCCCGGCGCGTTTACGCAGGCTGCGACAGCTTCCTGATGCCCAGCCGTTTCGAGCCCTGCGGCATTAGCCAAATGCTCGCCCTCCGCTACGGGTGCGTGCCAATGGTTCGCCGCACCGGCGGTTTAGTCGATACCGTTTCTCATAACAACCCGATCGACAATACTGGTACAGGTTACTGTTTCGATCGCTACGAACCCCTCGATTTGTTCACCTGCATGATCAGAACTTGGGAAGGTTTCCGCTACAAAGATAAGTGGAGAGAACTGCAACAGCGCGGCATGAGAGAAGATTTTAGCTGGGATATTTCGGCCCGGAAATACATCAACTTGTACAGCGATATTTTGGGACTGCCACCCGAAGAAACCGCACCGCAACAAGAGCCGGAATTGAGCGTTGGCAAGGGTTAATTTTAGTAAGGTGCGTCAGTCGGTGTTTGATTCAAATGAATCGAAGGGCGATCGGCTGACACAGCTTACAGCTTAGTAAGGTGCATCAGTCGGTGTTTAATTCAATTTAATCGATCGACTGACTACTGACAAATTAATCAACAAATAAATCGAGAGGTAAATGACCGTAAGTTCCGCTAACTCCACCTTCTGAGGAAGATTGGCACGACACCAAAACGCCCCGGTAAGTTCCGGGATAGCCGTCAACATAATACGAACCCTTCAAAGTATTGAACTTAATATAAACCGAACCAGCAAAGGTCGAGACAGCATTGGGATCTAAAACAGCTTGATATCCCAAAGCTTTTAAATAAGCTTCTAAAGCTAAAAATCCCTCATCCGTCGAAGAAGCGCACACTCCCAACATTTGATAATCCGACAAACTTGCTACCAGCAAAATCGCTTGACGGAGTGCCTTTTTTTCCAGTGGCGATGCTACAGATTGCATATCCAGACAAGTGAAATCTTTGAGGATTTGCTGTGCTTCTTCAACAGTTAGGGTAGTCGGGTTGTTAGTAGACATGAATGGCTCTGATATTTCCCAAAATTACGATCGACAATCGGGCACTCGTCAACGAATTTTTGTCATTGCAACCCTCAATCGACGGCGGTAACACTTGCACAAGTCCTGATTATAGCCCATTGTGTGCTCTGGCCCTCAATTCGGGCGATCGTCTTCGAGGGCTTCGCCAACTGCCGCATCGCACAAAAAAGCTAGTAGTTTTTACCCGGGTTTTCAAGTTTAGATCAGTCCGCGTTTTTTCAGCTTTGCTAGCGCATCTTCGGCCGCATTTTTCTCAGCATCTTGTTTACGGCGACCCCGGCCAACACCGTACATTTTACCGCTGACATACACTTGAGCAGTAAACTCTTTGGCATGATCAGGGCCTTCCTCGTCAATGATTGAATATTCGGGGTTTTGACCGAATTTTGCCAGAGCCCACTCCTGAAATCGATTTTTAGAGTCTACAAGGTTTTTTTGCCCAGCATCGGACTGAGGGTAAATCATAGTATCAGCAACTGGAATAAATAGCTTTTGAACAAAGGCGCGGACAGATGTAATGGTTGAGTCGAGATAGTACGCACCAATAATCGCTTCAAAAGTATCGCAAAGCAAAGAGGGATTTTGGCGACCTTTATCTTTTTCAGCTCCTTTTCCCAGGCGCATTAACTTGCCTATACCTAGTTGCTCAGCAAACTTTGCTAGCTGCTCCTGATCGACTAATCCAGAACGCAAGCGAGTTAATTGAGCCTCGCTAAAATCTTCATAGCGCTTGTACAAGATTTCGCCAACTAGATAACCTAGCAGGGCGTCGCCGAGGAATTCTAGTCGCTCGTTGTGTTCGCCTGCTTCTGGGTGTTCGTTGACGTAGGAACGGTGAGTGAGCGCGCGACTTAGAAGTGATTCATTTTTAAATTTTGGAATTTTTGGAAATTTTGGAAGTTTTGGCATTTGTGTTTGTTTAGTTATTCAGCAAATCAATTGTAGGGAAAAAGTCTTTACATTCGCTCTATTTTTTTGAGTGCAGCTTCAGCAGCAAGCTTTTCAGCGTCTTTTTTACTGCTAGCTGTAGCTTGACCGTACAGCTTATCATTCACGCGCAGTTCAACAGTAAATTCTTTAGCATGACTAGGGCCAGCCTCATTAATTGTGATGTATTGAGGTGGAATTGACCCGATATTGCGATGTACCCATTCCTGAAAGCGATTTTTTGAATCTACAAGGTGTTTGGAATCGATATCAGGCGTAAGAGACAAGAAGTTTTCAACTACTGAAGTAAACAGTGGCTCTACAAACTCACGGACAGCCTCAATACCAGAATCGAGAAAGTACGCGCCGATAACAGCTTCAAAAGTATTACTAAGCAGCGTGTTCTTTGTTCTTCCTCCACTTGTTACTTCACCTTTGCTTAACCGCATCCATTTGCCCATGTCTAACTCGATGGCAAACTTCGCTAACTGTGCCTTATCTACTAACGCCGAACGTATGCAAGTCAGTTCACCCTCACTTTTATTTGAATAATCACGATAGAGATACTCAGCGCTCAGGAAAGTTAACAAGGCATCACCAAGAAACTCTAGTAGCTCGTTGTCTTCACTTACTTCTTTCGGATTTTCAAAAAGAAATGATCGGTGAGTAAGTGCCTGGTTTAACAAAGAAGCATCCTGAAAATTGAGTGTTTCTAGTAATTCTGCTAAACTTGCTCTAAAGCGAGATTCTTCAGCAGAAGAACTTCTAGTTTCGTGACGAGTTTGCTCTTGAGCAAGAAGTCGCATGACATCTTGTTTTTGCTTTTCTAATTCTTTAATATCTGCATCTGAGGCAGATATAGCTTTAAGTAGTTTGGCAATACTGCCGAGAGCGCGATAGGTGTCTTCACTGGAAAATGAGGAATTGTGCGCCCAATTATTGCGGACTTCTATAAGTTCAATCACTAGAGCATTTTCAAAAGGAGTTAGATGCTTTTTGAAGACATTATCCCACTGCTTTGACATGACTGATAACAGGGTTAAAACATCTTCACGCAGAATATTCTCTATTATTTTTCTTTTGGGGATTTTATTATTGACCAAGCAATCTTGAGCCTTGGCCAGCCAGCGCTCGCCGTAAAATGCTTGCATTTGCTGTTCCACATAAGGGTACAATCTCTGACAGAGAAATTTTAAAGCATTGCCAACTCGTTCGTTATTGTTCATAGCCATTTTTGTTATTTCCTTCTCTCGATCGCTTATGGTAGATTATGGTTTTTTATTTCCGGGTCAAACCCGGTTTTTCAAATAAACCGGGTTTGTGAATTGAGATGTTACCTATAGACAATTACCCCTTAGCCAGTTTGGAGGGTAGAGACTGTTTCCGCGAGACTGGTTGCATGAAAGACAAGCAAGTCGTAGGTTTTCTAGACTGTCAGAGCCACCGCGGCTTCTGGGGCGCAAGTGTTCGATAGTCAGTTGATTTCCTGGGAGACATTTACCGCACCACCAACAGTTATGACCATAATCATCGATAAGCTTTTGCTTCTTGTTATGCTTCTGCTTTGGATTCATTTCGGTTTCCTTTTGCTTGTTGTTTACAACAGCATTGAAACATCAGTTATCCAGCACATAAGGAATGTTGCTTAGGGATTGGCAAGAGATGAATATTCCCAAACAAATAAGATTTAAAAGTAGGGATTAATGCTACTTCTAATTTACTTATCTTATATCGATAACTTTCTGTCGGAAAATTCATAAATGAGAACAACTCACACTAAGCAAACACTTTTAAGGTGACGCTAGGTGTGAGCTGATGTCTCATCTACCGTATATGTAAATATTCTTATATGTATACATCTATATGAGATTAATAGACAACTGCAATAGATATTTAGATAAATACTTAGCAATGTTATTTACTAATCACATATTGAAGCATATATGTAAAAAAATATACATATACGATAGGTGAGACAGCAGCCCACGCTCGGCACTGGAATTTTGATGAACCAATGATTTCGCTCAAGCCTAGCAGACAGCCAAGCTCGATGTCAATCTCTCCCCTCTGCGATCTCCTATCCCTGCGGGCCCATCCCGCTTATCTCCGGCATTTGAACAGTAAATGTAAAAATATGTTGCAAACTTTCTATTGCTGTGTTAAGTTTAGTTACATAAGGTTGAAATTAAACGAGGTTTCTGGTCATGGAAAACAAAGACGCAAAGTTGGGCTTTACTGAGTTCGCTGAAACCTGGAACGGCCGTTTGGCAATGTTGGGCTTCGTTATCGGCTTAGCTACCGAATTCCTCACCGGTCAAGGCATTCTCTCTCAAATCGGTTTGATGTAATCAGCTTAACTGCATACAAGAGCTGAAATTCAGGCGATCGACCCCTTCACAAGTGCAAAAGCCCCCCGCTAATAAGTCCCCTTCACTTCACACGGAAGGGGGCTTTTGCATTTTCTCTCAAACAATCCAACAGATGGCACAATCAAAAATCTTTTCTGTCTCCATATTTATCGCGAGACTAACTCCAGCAAACTAAGCAATTCCTACTGAATCCAACATTCTCAATTTAGGAGTCAAACCAGGAAGCTTTACCAAAGCGTCTCGTTTGTGAACCCCCGCACTGTTATTACCTAAAATCATCTCCGACAGATCCGGCATTTCTTGCCAGCAGTGCGAGCAGAACCAATAAACGCGATTGTGGCGAGCGTGGCGGAGTAATTTAGAGGAGCAACAAGGGCAACTATTCATGATATTTTAAACCTTCTTTCAGATAATGCAGCGATAACCGAATCATTACAAAGATTGACCAATGCCGGCGCATCTCAACTTCAGACGCAACAATAAAAAATCTCTTTCACTCACAACTTTGAGCGTCTCGCAAGTAGAACTTTTGGAGTCCCAACAGCAACACAACAATCAGAAGCTGAACGCTCCAAGGATCCCAAGAGAAACCCCAAATAAAACAACCCAGTCCGGCCCAAGCCACAAGAACAAAAATATCTTGAGAGGTTTGCCAGTAAATCCAGACTGCTGCCAGAGAAACTATTAGTAGCAAAATGTAAGCTGAGGGCATAGTCGTCTTCTCCCAAGGTGTCTGCCAACAGTCAGGAGCGATCCCTGACGTTCTGTTTTAACTTAAAACTAAAACCTGAAGAACTTATGAAGACGAGTGGCTTGTCACAAAAAGTAAAATACTCCTGCCAGCTTATATTTGTCCGAGAAATCTACAGGAATATTCAGTTCATGGCTGAGGTCGAATTCGGTTAAATGAAGGCACTACCCATAGGGACTTAGACATTCCTAATTGGTGTCAATTTCACCCCAAGACCGACAAGGTTGAAACTGATACCGGACTGATGTTTTTAGTCTTAAGCTGACAGGACGAAAGGTACGGCGCCTAAGTCGCTACATATATCCTGTCCGATCGACCCGATTCGATCGCTCGGCGCCATACCAAAGAAACCAAGTTTTTTTAACTCTCTTTGCCTGCAAAACTACTGGTTGAAAAGCTGCACAATTCAATGCGCGCGATCGATCTATTCTTGCTCCCAGCCCAAAGCCTCAGCGACCTGAGCCGCCAAAAACATCGGTTCAAAAGGCTTAGCAATCACGCTCACCACCCCCAAATCCGCGAACATCCGCCTGTCCCCAGCCAGAGCCTTAGCTGTCAATAAAATTACCGGAATGTGCTGCGTAGCCTTATTAGCTTGTAACTGTAGAAAAGTAGTAGGCCCGTCTTGGTCGGGCATCATCACGTCCAATAGAATAGCATCAGGCTGTTCGGCAAGAGCCTTAGCAACCCCCTCGCGGCCCGAACTCGCTGTCAGGACTTCCCAGCCCCCCACCACCTCAAGACTAACTTGAGCTACTTCCCGAATATCTTCCGCATCGTCAATAACCAAGATGCGCTTGGCAGTCAAAATTAACATTTTTTTAGGAATGAGAACTGATCACAGATTAGAGGCGAAATGTGAATATTTTGTAAAGCAAATTATTTTACCTGATCGGACTTTACAGTAAATTTTCAAAACTGTATAGCAGATGTTGAAGAAAGAAGGAAGAAGGAAGACCGAAGTTGCAATCGAGCCCTAGGATTTCAACTAAGAACATCCTAACCGTCTGGCGCGGTTGCTGTAAAATATCCCACCCAAAAAAAGCCGCTTTTCGACCTCAAATCGCGCTTTTTGCCTGCTGTCCCCAAACTGCAGAAAAGGCTGAGATTGTTTGTCGATGACTCGATCGAACAATCTGCACAAAATCAGTAACTTTGGGTACACCTGGGTAGAAATTAACTTTCAGTTGCAAGCCCCTCCCTGAGAAGTGGCAGACTTAAGAAAAAAGTGCTGCCCTCCCCCAAAACGCTCTCCACCCACATCCGCCCCCCGTGCTGCTGCACGATACTGCGACAAATAGCCAGCCCCAAACCAGTACCTCCCTTCTGGCGAGAATCAGAAGCATCAACCTGTTGAAAGCGTTCAAAGACCATCTCCAGTTTGTCTGGCGGAATACCCCGCCCTTGGTCTTTCACAGCAATCACGATGTACCACGAGCTCGGAACTAGCAAGTGCGGAGGCGCGGTGGCAGAGTCAGGAGACAACAAAGACGGAGACGACACCGACTTGTGCCCTGCTTTTTCTGCCAAATCCAGATTGTGGGTCAACTCCCCGCTCAGCCAAACCGTAGCGCCGGAAGGAGAAAATTTTATAGCATTACTGAGTAAATTTGTCAAGGCTTGAATTAGCCGATCTGGAACAGCTTGCAATTGCGCCCCCACAGGCTTCACCGACAGAGTAACTCCCGCCTGCTGAGCCATTCCCTGCATCTCGTCAGCCGCCTGCAACATCAGCTCAGCCACATTGCAAGTTTGTTTGACGGCAGTGCTGTAACTTGACTCCATCCGCTCTAAATCTAGGATGTCGTTGACCAAGCGCACCAAACGGTCAGTGTTAGTGACAGCAATCTCCAGCATCCGCTTGGCTTTCTGGGGGTAAGCGTCAAGCAGGCCGCTGTTGAGGAGGCCGAGGGCGCCGTGAATCGAAGTCATGGGCGTCCGCAGTTCGTGGCTGACAACAGAGATGAATTCATCTTTCATGCGCTCGACGGCAAGCCGCTCCGTGATATCTTTAAAAGTCACTACAGCTCCAATAATTTCGCCTTCTTCTCGCATCGGAGCGACAACGTACTCAACCGGAAAACTGCTGCCGTCTCGCCGCCAAAAAATCTCATCGGTGACGCGCCGCGCCTCTCCGTCTTCCAAGGTGGCTAAAATTTGAGAACTTACCCGGTTCGGCAGCAGTTTGCCCGCCTGCTGTGCGGCGCAGTGTGGGACAAGTTCAGACCCTGAATTGATGTCTGTTGCAGGTGAGAGTTGCTTGATCGCCTTTGAGCATTCTTCCTGTGCACGGTGTAAGCTTTCATAAAGTGGTCGATCGATCAATTGCTTCGATTCGCACCCAGCCATTCTCACCGCCGCAGGATTGACAAAAGTTACTTTTCCCTCTTTGTTCAACCCGCAAATTCCTTCTCCTGCGGAGAACAAAATCATTTCTGTTTGGTGGCGGAGTTGTTCAAAGGCTTTTTCGACTCGCTTGCTGTCGCTGATGTCGCGAGAGATTGTCGAAACCCCCGTTACCGCTCCAGTGGCGTCTTTAATCGGAGAAATCGTCAGGGACACATCTATCTGTTGACCGTCTTTCCGCAAGTGCACGGTTTCGTAATGGTCGATGCTGGCTCCCGCCCTAATATTTTCCAATATTTGAGGCATTTCCTTGGGGCGTTCGGGTATGGCTAAAATCTCGATCGACTGCCCCTTGATTTCCGCGGCACAGTAGCCGTAAATCTTCTCGGCTCCTGCGTTCCAGCTCTGAATTGTCCCGGCGAGGGTTTTGCCTACGATGCCGTCGTCGGAAGACTCTACAATCGACGCCAAGCGCACGAGTTCGTCTCTAGTTTGCTTGTGTTCGGTAATGTCCCGACCCAAAATCACTATACTTTTGCGTCTGCCGTCGGGGTGAAATACAGGTACTTTAATCACATCGTAGATTTTCACAGTACCGTTTGAGCGGGGAATCACTTCTTCCCCCCTAGAAAGGGTACCTTTTTCCCACGCTTCTCGATCGCTCACCTCGCACGCCTGTAGCGCCTCGCGGTAAAAAATGCTGAGTTCTCCTAGCTGAGAATCTTTGAGGCCGCGGTAGTCTATCTTTTCTAGCTCGAACACTTCCAATAGGGCTTGATTTGCCTCCTGCCACCTGCCCTCGCCATCTTTGAAGCAGACAATATCTGGCATGGCATTGATCAGCGAGTCAAGATAGGAGTTTTCTCGCAGTGCAGTTTCTAGCTCCGCCCGCTTGGCGATTTCCCGTTGCAGGTTTTCGTTTGTCGCTTGCAGCGAGTCCTTTAACAAACTTTCTGTAAAAGTTCTTTCTTTAATTACTTCCTGAAGTCTGTGGAGTTCTAGCGACAGCCGCCTGCGGGCCAACAAATTCTCTACCCGCAAGTGCAGTTGGGTGGGTTCTACGGGACTTACTATCAAATCGTCTATTCTGCGATCGAGTTGTTTTGCCTGCTGCGAAAATGGTTGCTCAAAAAGAGCAGGCGTTTGGGATTTACTAACAAGCAAGAACGGTAAAAAGATCGGCTCGGCGGCAGCTTTCAATGATTCTACCAGCGGCCCAATGCGATCGAAATTTGCCTCGTCGAGAATGCACAAGTCAAAAGCGATTTGGGGAAAGGGAAATTCGGAGTTTGGATCTAAACCGCGATCGAGTGCGATCACCTCATGCTCGGTGTTGAGGTGGGCGATCGGCAAATTAGGTTGTTGGTGGCGATCGACCAAGAGTAAAATGCGGCTCATTAGTGTGTTAATTTCCCATGACTAATGATATGATGTACGGTAAATTAACCATTATACGGTTTGTAGTGAGGACTTCAGTCCTCTTGTTTATGAGGACTGAAGTCCTCACTACAAACAAATTTTATAGCCCTATATCGACCGGACGATATCGAAAGTATCAAGGCATTAGGCAGCCAGAGTAGAAGCCTCTATGCAATAAAATTTGATAATTATTTAATTGTTTGTTCCTTCAAAAAATGACTGATGACTGTTGACTAATTCAGTGAGGGGGGCGGGTTTATATGTATTTGGGTTTGCTGTTCTATTTTGTTTGTTAAACCCGCCCCTACAGACTAATGACTAAAGACTGATGACTAATGACTTTTTACGGCATTCCGATCTCAATTAAAGCATCTTCCGGCATACAGGTAGAGTAACGCTCCCCTTCCGATAAAACCGCAATCAGCCTCATCTGCCAGTCGGGCATAATCTGCAAATCCGCCCAGGGCACTGCTACCTCCAAACATTTATCCACTCCCACTTGAGCCCTGCTGAGGCGGGGCTGCCACTCATCGCCCTCTCCTGCTTCGTGAAACGCAATCGATTTCGTGAGCAAATTAATCTCTAACTGATGGTGGAATCGATAGTTTAGCGGTGCTTGGTCAGGCAAACCAGACAGCGGAATCAGACTGTTTTTCATCGTGCGATCGGGATAAAACCAGAACAAATTTAACTCTGGAGGGCAATCAATTCCCGGCCGCACCCCTGCCTTGAAGTCGGCACGAATGTAAAAATTCAAGTGGTCAACCCCGTACCAAAGGCGCTGAATTGCCGAACTCCGGTGCATGGTACCCCTTGCTCCCCCAACTTCAATCCGGCCGGCTTTGTCCCAATCCTGTTCGTTGCCGATACCGTCAATCACCGGGTGAATAAAGCTCAGCGGCAGGTGGTCGCCTTGAACCTCGTGCACCTCTACTTGCCGTCGCACTTCCGGGGGTACGGGCTCGCCGAGAGCTTCGTAAATTCCCGCTACGTGTTCGCGAAATAGCTGGTCGAACATGGCATCTTGGTTCGACGTGTGGCCTTCGCCAAACCACCAGAACCAGTCGGAACCTTCGGCAGCGTAAAGCGCTTCCCAAGCTTCTGGGTTGCTTTCTTCTGTCGCCTCTGGATGGTTTGCCAGCATTTGTCTGGCGGGCCCTAACAAGTCCCAAGCGCGATTTTTCGCCGGATCGCCGATCCAAGTGGTCAGAGAACCGTCCACCCAGGAACCGGTGTGCAGTTGGGCTGCGGGAATTGTTTCGGTTGCTGGGAATTTGTCGAGAAATTCTGAGACTGTGACTAATTTGATATCTGGATTGTCGCTGAGAGTTTGATAGAGGGATTCTAAGAACGGTTTGCCGTCTTGGGGATAGAATTCCCAGCAATTTTCGCCGTCTAGGGCGATCGTAACTAACCAGGGATTTTCTAAAGCGGTTTGGCCGTCGGACTGTCGGTGTTTGAGAGTTCTGCCGATCGCTTCTAAGTGTCCCACTAAATCTGATGCTGCTTTTTCCGGTTCCATAGAACCGTAGGTAAACCCGATCAAGTCGGACAATCTGTGGTCTCTAAATACTATAGCTAAATCGCCGTCAGGAGTTTCTAAACGGTAAGGACGATATAAGAATTCTGGTTCGTAGACATTCCCTGTCGCGTCGCGGTTGAAAAAGTGTTTAATTGTCCACCCCAATACTGCTTCGTCCGAGACTATCCATTTAAAGCCTTGTTTGGCAATATAGGGCAAAATTTCCGGGCTGACTGCTTGTTCCGACGGCCACAAACCGCGCGGTTGGCAATCAAACCGATCTTCATACATTTCCCAGGCTTTTCTCAGGTGTCGGGGAATATCTTCTTCCCACTGAAACCTGTGTTGTGGCAGGGTCATGTTTGGAATGGCTATGCGGCCGCCGTTGGTGTCGGCAAGCAGCGGTAAAATCGGGTGGGTGTAGGGGGTTGTGGAGACTTCCAACTGTCCCTCAGCTTGCATTTTACGGTGCTGGGGAATGATGCGAGCGAGGATTTCTTTTTGTTTTGAGTAGATGTTTTTTCTGTCTACAAAACTAAAATTTTGTCCTTGTTTCAGCCACCCTGCAATCTCGGGGTCGTCCCAAAACAGCGGGTCAATCCAAGCTAAATTGTGCCAGGCCAGCAAGTCGCTAAAATCCTGCAATTTCCAGTTTTCCAAACACCACTGAATGCCTTTTTCCTGCCGCTGAGTGTAGAGTTTAGCGTAGCGGGGGTGTGGCTGAATCAGGGTGTGGTAATTGGCGTCAAAGAAGTGTTCTAAAATAAACTCTTGTTCTTCGATATTTAAAGTTTCTGTTGGCTTTAATGTCACCGCCAAGTAAGGGTCTAATGCTCTGTCTGCGATGCAGTCTTCTATCTGCAAAATCAAGGAGGGAACCAGGTTTACGGTTTGATGCAGGTTTGGATATTTTGCCAGCATTAGCACTAAATCCAAGTAGTCTTTGACTCCGTGCAAGCGCACCCAAGGCAGTCGGTACTGGGCTGCTCCTGCGCTACCTGATACTCGGGATTTGTAGAGCGGTTGGTGTTGGTGCCAAATGAAGGCTACATAAAGGGGGTGAGACATTGAATTTCGTAATTGGTAATTGGTAATTGGTAATTGGTAATTGGTAATTAAATTTGGTAATTGGTAATTGGCAATTAAATGTTGGTAATTGGTAACAGTCAACAGTCAACTGTCAACTGTCAACCGTCAACTGGTAATTGGTAACAGTCAACAGTCAACTGTCAAACGTCAACAGTCAACTGCCAACTGCCAATTGCCCACTGACTAATTACATTACCTGTTCGACTTCGGCAATTTCTGGGATAGCCTCGCGCAGGCGACGTTCAATGCCCATTCTCAGAGTCATTGTGGAACTCGGGCAAGAGCCACAAGCTCCTTGCAGTCTCAGGTGTACCACTGGGCCGTCAATTTCTACGAGTTCGACGTTGCCACCGTCGGATATCAGGTAGGGGCGCATTTCATCGAGAACTGTTTCGACGTTATCTCTGGTTAGTGCTAGTGTCATATTTCGCCTCTGTGATGATTTCTTGCAGTTGATGAAAGTTCGATTTGACTCAAGGACAGCATTCTCAACCCGTGGGGATTTAAGAAACCGGGTTTTTTGATAAAATACTTAGGCACTCAGGTGAGCCCGCGGCAGGAAACCCGGTTTTTGTCACGCTGATGCTCGATCTGAGTTCGCTCTCTCGTTCGATCGTAGCCTTACTTGCTGCCAAATCAAGTGGATTCTGATACGTTATCCAAAAAAACCCGTTTTATTTAAGAAATTGGGTTTTCGATCGCGCTACACTACTGCTGGTTCTAGCAGTTTGACGTTGGAGTAGTTGAACTCGGTTGTTGTCAGTTGACCTTTTTCTTTTGCTCGAACTACTTGCTTTGTCATGACATAATAGTCGCCTATCTTGTCAAAGGTATCTTCAAATTCGAGTTCTCTGATGATTTCGTCGGTTTGGGGGTTGCGGAAAACGGCATCGTAGTGAGTGGCCAAAGAACCTTCGGGTGTCTCTAAGCTTTTGTGCGTGTCAATTACGAAAGCCATGCGGCCCATCACCCGGCTGACTTGACAAATTGAGAGACCTCGGATTTTATAATTCGAGCCCATTGAGTCGCCTTGCACCAAGATGTCCACAGCGTCGGTGCTGTCCTTCTCGCCCAGGGTAAAGGTATTTTTGCCGTGAGATTTTTCAAATGTCGAGCGTTTGCGGTGGGTGACAATATCGCGCATTTGGGTGTAGACGCTTTGCTGCACTTCCTCATCTTCAATGCCGCTGACTTCCACGCTCATGTCGGGTTTGATGGAAACATGACCCGTATATACTTCGTCGCCCTGTTTGAGTTCAATATCGGCACTGTAACCGGGAAAATTGGCATCCCAGGTATAGCGGTGTTCGTAAGCAGCGCGAAACAAATCGCGAGCGTTGGCTTGCTCTGTCATAAATCCCTCTTTCTCTTGACACCCATCTAGTTTAGCTTAACCGCGAGAAGCCCCACATTCACTGGGTAGGGGAGTTACCCGCACTCCTGGCGAGCACTTGTTGGGGGTGCTGCTGGGCTGGCAATTAGGACGCAACAAGAATTTACTTTCTCTATCGGTTGCTATGATTTGAAAATAAAGTCACAAAATGCCTGGTTATTGAGAGCGCGATGGGTCGCAAGCCAGACACCAGTCTTAGTTATGGGTTATGTTGAAAAAACTTGTGTCCGCTTTTTAGGGGTTGCACCCGCAGGCAACTATTAGATTCCCCCCTTAATAAAATGCTAGAAACTGTCTACAAACACTTAGAAACATTGCAGGAACAAGCTAGGGAATTGCCACACCCGCAACAGGCAATTTTCACAAAAATTTTGGAAGATTTATCAAATTCTCTACAGGAAATGGCAGGCAGCCGCTTGTTTGAAAGCGCCACAAATAACGCGGCAAAGCTGGTTGAAATTGAAAAAAATAATCGCCTCTTGGAACGCACTGTAGCCCAGCAAGTAGGGCAAATCAGACAGCTACGCGAGCAGTTGGAAAAACAAATCAGCCAGCATCGCAGGGACACTCAAGCATTAACTAAAAGTGAAGCCAAACTGCAAGCTATGCTGCGTAATTCTCCCGATCTAATTAGCATTGTTGGCTCCGACGGGCGAGTTCGATACCACAGCGGAACCCTACAGCGGCTTTTGGGTTACAACCCAGAAGAAAGAATTGGCAAATTTCACGGCGAGTTAATCCATCCCGACGATTTGCTGGCTTGGCAGACGTATTTTGGTAAGTTGTTAGAATCTCCAGGAATTGGGGGGGCAATCGAATATCGGAAACGCCACGCTGACGGTTCTTGGATCTACATGGAGTCGATAGGTAACAGTTTGCTTTACGATTCTAGCGTGCAGGGAATTATAATTAATTCGCGGGAAATAGGGGAACGAAAGCAAGCGGAAATTGCAGTCCGAGAGTCGGAGCTCCACTACAGAGTTATGTCGCAAATTACTTCGGATTTTGCCTATTCTTTTAAAGGACTGCCCGACGGCAAGTTCGCCTGCGAGTGGGCTACAGAAGCTTTTGAGCGCTGCACCGGGATCGTTCCTGAAGAATTAGAATCGTTTGGTTGGTGGAATTCCGAACTCGTTCATCCCGACGACAGGGAAATGTTAATTAAACAGTTAGAAGGCTGTAATTTCAGCCGCACTGGAGCCAATGAGTATCGCATTATTAATCAAAAAGGCGAGGTGCGCTGGGTGCGGGACTACTGGCAAGTGGTGTGGGACAAAACTGCTGAGCGGGTTGTCCGTTTGTGGGGGGCTTGTCAGGAAATTACCGATCGCAAGCAAGTAGAATTGAAACTGCAACTCGTTAACCAAGTTTTGCAAGCCCAGATAGCATCGGCGCCGCTGGCGATTAACTGTACCAGCAATGACGGCAATACCGTTGTTTGGAACCGCGCCGCCGAACAACTTTTTGGCTGGACTGCGGCTGAGGTTTTAGGGAAACCTTTACCGAATGTTCCTGAAGGCCAAAAGCAAGATTTTTACGCGCTGCTAAAGTCTGCGTCTAATGGCCAACCGCAAAATGGTTTGGAATTATCTTTGTTGAGAAAAGACGGTAGTTCGATCGATGTTTGGCTTTGGGCCGCACGCGTGCGAGATCCGGGCGGCCAGACTGTCGGCAGTATCAACATCTTTTCCGATCTTTCAGAACGCAAGCGCATAGAGGAAGAGCGCCAAAAACTAGCAGCGATGAAAGATATGGAGGAACCTTTTTGGGCGCGCTATGTCAGCCCTCCAAAAACTCCGAAAAAAAAGGGCAGTGGGTAATTCTATCAAGCACAAGTTAAAATCCTTAAAAGTGCGAAAGTGCAATCTTATGCTTGCAATATCCTTTCCGGTCAAATAACGTATTTGAGGGAAGTCGTTCCAGCAGACATAACATGATAAATACACCGGGCTAGTACGTGTAGTAGTTGCTATTCTGTACTGTGTAAAACTATAATTCCCTAAAAATAATTGATGAACCAGCTACCGAATTTAGTGAGGGAATCTATCGATAAAGTGTCAGCTTTTTCCAGTGTAAAACTTGTTGGCGCGGTAAATATTAGACTTGTTAAATACGCCACTAGAAGGTTTACTGATGCCCAGGTTTTTCCTGACTCCTGAAAGTGGCTAACTCTGCGTGAGTTTGGCAAGCTTCACTTAACTCAATGTAATCTAAGATATTGGAAATTACCTTAGAAAGGTGGATAGCCGAACGGTGAGCTTCTTGGATAAAATCTCTCTCCTCTATCGGATCGTCAGCTTGATCGTCTATGGTTAGTTGTAGATAGCCGATGATGTGATTTAGGGGAGTGCGGAGCTCGTGGGACGCCTTCAACAAAAATTGCTTTTTGAGCTGGGATAGTCCTTGTACTCGCTTGCTGCGCTCTTGGTAGAGGGTGGCGAGGGCGATCGCACTTCCTACTTGCTCGGCAAGTTCTTGTGCGAATTCGATCTGCGATTGAGTCCAAGGTCGATCGGTCTTACCCTTCCGCGACGATCGGCCCTTGGACTGATGCAAGCTAATTATGCCGTTAGCTTGCTGTTGATAAGCGGTAGCCACCACTAGCAGCGACTGCGGCCCAAAAGGGTCATTGGCTGCAAAGGACTCTACTACCACCGGTTCGAGGGTGGCTAGAGCTTGAATGAAATGAGGTGCTGCTGTGAGGGAGATTTCCATTCCCAGCATGGGTAAAAATGGTTCTTGGCAGTATTCAGCAGCTACTTTGACTTGCAGGCTAGAACTTTCATAGGGACAAATGATGCAGCGGCTGACGCCTAGTGTTTCTCCCAGACTGTTAACTGTTTGCTGCCAGATGCTATCGAGATCCAAGGTTCGACGAATCTTTCTGCCAATTTGGAGTAAAAGTTTTTGCGATTGAGCTGATATTTGCTGATTCATAGCAACCCTTTTTCTAATAGACTGGCAAAAGTTTACCATTCCGCCAACAGAGCAGGAATTACTAAATTTGCCAGCCTGCCACTGGCCGACTTAGGGATTACGTAATTCTACTTAAATTTTCCCACACGCCGTCAAACGTTACTAAGTAGTTTCGATGTCTTTACAAGATCTTTATGATTTTCCCAGAGAACAGAGAGCGTCCAGTATGCTTAATAATCCTTTACAGTAGGGGGTTGAGAAGCTGAATCAGTCGTATAAGCTGGCATTAAGTTTTTGTAAAGCTGGCGGTGTGCGCGGCTTTACTCGGATCTGTGAGATCCCGGCCACAAATAAAGATGAGCTTTGTTATCCGTAGCCCGGATTCCATTGATGCGAATTCTGGGTGGGGTCGGAAGTGGCGGGGGCGATCGATCTCATTTGCAAGCACCCAAGGAGGGAGATTGGCGATGGATAAAAGTTAAAATTGATACAGGGACGATCGAACTGTGCTGTAAGATAATTATCAATTATCGATGACCTTTATTCACGAAACGGAACTCACGGATACACGAATATAGCGATTTTTATAAGTAACGTACAGTTTGGTAATTGGTAATTGGTAATTGGTAAGAAAGCTGGCGAGTGCCTCACGTAAGTTTAGAACCGCTATAGCTGTTTTTTTCCTGATTCCTGATTCCCTCTTGCTTCTTGCTTCTTCCTGATTCCTTCAACATCCAGATAATCGATTACCGATGATTGACGGCCGATGATTAATTTTTAAATAGTGGTTCTTGATAAAGCGGCACCGTAAAAGTAACAGTCGCTCCCAGCCCTTCCCCCATACTGTAAAAATTTACTGTACCCCCCATTGCTTCTACCAGTTTTTGAGAAATAGCCAATCCCAAACCAGTGCCGCCGTATTGCCTGGTACGAGCGCCGTCTACCTGAAAAAACGACTCAAATAATTTATCCTGCTTGTCGAGAGAAACGCCAATGCCAGTATCAGCAACTCTAATTTTCACCATTCCGGGGAATTGCTGGTTGTGAACAGTCACCTTTTTCTTAATAACCTCGGCACTGATGCGAATTCCCCCTTCCCCGGTAAATTTAATAGCATTGCCCGTGAGGTTCAAGATTACCTGAAGCAGGCGTTGGTAGTTGCCGTACACAATAATGTCGTCCTCCACAGGGGGTTTTTGGATTTGAAATTGCAATCCTTTTTGCTGCACCTGAACCCGCGTAAAATTCTCAACTTGCTGCAAGAGCTCGCCGAGTTTGACGGGAGCGAGGTCTAACTCCATTTTGCCAGCTTCGATTTTAGCGATATCCAAAATATCGTTAATCACATTGAACAAATGTACTGCCGAGCGGTAAGCTTCTTCGATAAATTGGTGCGCTTCTTCGGGGTCATCTGCCATGCCGTCCACAAGCAGTTTTAGGAAGCCGAGGATGCCGTTGAGGGGGGTGCGGAGTTCATGAGAAGTATTAGCAAGAAATTGACTTTTAAGTTGGGAAAGAGCCACGGCTTCGGCGCGGGCCTGTTCTAATTCTTGGTAAAGTGTAGCGTGGGCGATCGCACTGCCGACTTGAGCGACTAACTCGCGGGCGAATTCGAGTTCGACATGACTCCATTTCGGGGAACTGCCGCAGCGGTGCAAACATATCAGTGCATTGGGTTGGTCTTCATAGGAGGTAGCTGCTACGAGTACGGAATGGCGGTGGAAGGGATCGGCGGCGGGGGAGGCGTAATCGACTGCTACTGGTTTTAAGGTGGCTAAAGTTTGAATCCACCCTGGCTGTTCGGCTGCGCGCAGTTCTAATCCCAGCATAGAAGAGTAAGCTTCTTGGCGGTACTCAGCTACTACTTTAAAAGTTTTCGATTGGAGATTTTCGATTTGAGCTGCAGAAAGCGGGGGCGAGGGGTCGCTAGCTATTGACTGTTGTAATTCGGCTGCTGCGGTCGATTTTTGCTGATTTTCCGAGGCAAGGAAGGGGGAGGTTTCGAGATTTTCGCTGTCTTTTTTGTAGGAACAGATGATGCAGCGACTCGCGTTCAAAACTTGACCCAAGCTGTTAACAGTTTGCTGCCAAATTGTGTCTAAATCGAGGGTTTTGTGCAGGTTTTGTGCGATTTGGGAGATGACTTTACGGTCGATTTCCGAGTAGGCAGGGAGCGATCGACGACCGGGGATACGGCTCGCTGGAAGCGACATTAGTTGGCGGGCGTCCCAAGGGGACGGCAAAGCTCGATAGAGCATGAATTCTGGGGAGTCGGGCCGTCTGTCTGTGGGTTTGTCAGACAGCAGCCTTCCCATAACTAAGACTTTTGCAGCTTTGCCGTTTGAGTCGATCACCGGAGTGAGTGTCATATCGAAGAGAAAATATTGTCCGGCGTGGCAAAATGGATAGCTGAACCTTTGCGGTACGAGGGTTTCGAGTACCCGCCGCAGGATATCGAGATAAGGCGCAGGGACGAGGGGTTGCAGGGTTTCGCTGAGAGGGCGATCGACAATTTGTTCTGCTGTAAGGTTGTACTGCTCGGCTTTTTGCCAGTAAAAAGATAGATATCGACCAGAGGCGTCTTGGGTAAATACTAATTCTGCCCCTAACTCTTGAAAAAAAACTGTAGAGGCGAGGCTCGATCGCCGGAAATCTGTGTTAGAGTCCATCAGAGTAGGGGATGAAAGTAGTTCGGATTTTGGAGTATTGAGTTTTTAATAAAGAACTCAATACTACCCATTTCTTGGGGCTTCTACTGTTAATTTGTGAGTTATTAATTAAAAAGTTGTTGGCTTTTTAATTAAAACATTAATAGCTCAAAACTCACAATTTGCAAAAGTTTTAGACTTCTACTGTTGACTTTTGAGTGATTAATGAACTCATCAAATATTAATTCTTTAATTTTGAACTCAACTCACAACTCAAAACTATTCGTTCTCAGTCGTTTTGGGTAATTTAAAGATAAAAATTAAGATTGAGAAATTAGGAATCTGCACCGATTAACTATCTAGTGTGAAAATTACGCCAAAATATGAGGCTGCGAACAACTCTAATCAGGGAATGGCTCACGCATTTTTTCCCTCACCTGGAATAGTTCCGAGGTTGTGATTTAGCCGAGTTCACTCGCCCACCACCTGTAGCTTTAGCCACGAAATCTGCAGGAGATCGCCCGCGCGATCTAAATTTCACAGCCTGCAGATTTGCGCGCGCCGTCGGGGGCGAGAGCACCTCAGTCGTTCCACTCACCGCGGGGCGGGACTGGCGGGTTGCGACGCAAACCCAGAGCCAGTTCGTCTTCGCGGCGCTCGCCTCTGAGCCACTGCTTGATTGCTGTTTCAATGACTTTGCTGGGGTCATTCGTCAAGTGCTTAATTTGGTCTAGCAGTTCAGAATCGATATGGATGGACAGTTCGACTTTTTCTGACGAACTGTGGGAAGGTATTCTTGATTCGCTCATAGTTTAAAAATCCTAGTTTTAATTCTTAAGTTTCAATTCTTTTGATGACAACCGACTGGACTAGATATTGGAAGTCCCTGATTTGCACCCAACCTTTCCTCAACCGCTTAACCGCTTTCTGTACAATGAGAGAGAGAAAAGTTTTTTCCTTTTGGGTGTCCGGGCTCGTTTGGACACTTGAAAGGCTAATAACTGATACTCTTGAGGTTTGCCTCAGTTGTGGTTTCATCTCAATCCCCAGTAAGAGGTTGAAGTAAGCACTCTACTCTTGCTTGTGTGATCATACAACAAAAAGTATCCTTTGCCGATTAGCTCTTCGATAAAAAACATGACTAACGTCCCTGTATCTCGCATTCGTAATTTTTCGATTATTGCTCACATCGACCACGGAAAATCCACCTTGGCCGATCGCCTGTTGCAGGCGACTGGGACTGTGCAGGCACGGGAGATGAAGGAGCAGTTTTTAGACAATATGGATCTCGAACGCGAACGCGGCATTACGATCAAGCTGCAAGCGGCTCGGATGAATTACACTGCCAAGGACGGTCAGGAGTACGTGCTGAATCTGATCGACACTCCCGGACACGTGGACTTTTCTTACGAGGTGTCGCGATCGCTCGCTGCTTGCGAAGGGGCGCTGCTGGTGGTAGACGCATCTCAAGGCGTGGAAGCACAAACCCTGGCAAATGTCTACCTTGCCTTGGGAAACAATTTGGAAATTATTCCAGTTTTAAATAAAATTGACCTGCCGGGGGCAGAACCGGAACGGGTAAAAGGGGAAATTGAAGAAATTATCGGTCTGGACTGTAGCGGGGCGATTGAGGCTTCGGCTAAGGAAGGAATTGGTATAGATGAGATTTTGGAGTCGATCGTCGAATTGGTGCCGCCGCCGCAGGATACTGTTGATAAACCGCTCAGGGCGCTAATTTTTGACAGTTATTACGACCCTTATCGGGGGGTAATTGTGTATTTCCGGGTGATGGACGGAAGTGTCAAAAAGGGCGATCGAGTTTTGTTGATGGTTTCGGGTAAGGAATATGTCATCGATGAATTGGGCATCCTTTCACCGACTCAAGTTCAAGTAGACGAACTGCACGCGGGGGAAGTGGGTTATCTGGGCGCGGCAATTAAAGCAGTAGCTGATGCTCGCGTCGGCGATACGATTACTTTGGTCAAAAAGCCGGCACCGGAGCCTTGGCCGGGTTATACAGAAGCAAAACCGATGGTTTTTTGCGGCTTGTTCCCGATCGATGCTGACCAATTTCCAGATTTGCGGGAAGCTTTAGAAAAACTCGAACTCAACGATGCGGCGCTTTCTTACGAACCGGAAACTTCGAGTGCGATGGGATTTGGTTTCCGCTGCGGTTTCTTGGGTTTGCTGCACATGGAAATTGTGCAAGAAAGACTGGAGAGAGAATACAATTTGGATTTGATTGTTACGGCTCCTTCTGTGGTTTATCAAATCACAACAATTAAAGGAGAAGTGTTAACAATTGACAATCCCAGCCACTTGCCCGATCCTCAGTATCGCGAGAAAATTGAGGAACCTTATGTGCGGGTAGAAATGCTGTCGCCGGAAACTTATGTGGGCGCGCTGATGGAACTGTCTCAAAGTCGGCGGGGCATTTTTATGGATATGAAGTATCTGAGTCAAGGCCGAACTACGCTGGTTTACGAGTTGCCTTTGGCGGAGGTGGTGACGGACTTTTTCGACCAGATGAAATCGCGATCGCGCGGTTATGCGAGCATGGAGTATCACATAATTGGCTACCGCGAAAATCCGTTAGTGAAAATGGACATTTTAATTAATGGCGATCCGGTTGACGCTTTGGCGATGATCGTACACCGGGATAAGGCTTATAATGTGGGTCGCGGGTTGACGGAAAAACTCAAGGAGTTGATTCCTCGCCATCAATTTAAGGTGCCGATTCAAGCGACAATTGGCGCGAAGGTGATTGCTTCGGAGCACATTCCGGCTTTGCGGAAGGATGTGTTGGCGAAGTGTTACGGCGGTGATATTTCGCGGAAGAAGAAGTTGCTGCAAAAGCAGGCGAAGGGTAAGAAGCGGATGAAGTCTGTGGGTACTGTGGATGTGCCGCAGGAGGCTTTTATGGCTGTGCTGAAGCTCGATCGGGATTCGTAATCTGTGTGGCATTTTGTCAGGAACAGGCAAGATGCCTGTTCCACAATGAGTCATTTTTATTGTAGTTATTTGCGATTACCTAGAACAGGCAAGATGCCTGTTCCACAAAGAGTCTGTTTTCTTGTAGGATGGGCATCTTGCCCGTCCCTGTGGAAGCCCAGAATATGGCTGCAGCGTCAGTGGCGATCGCCCGCTCGTATCACAGCTTACTACAACTTAAACAAGAATGCTTTGTTGAAACTCGCGCCGAATTTCATCTACAACTTTGCGATCGCTCAAATCGCGATGCCACCAGTGGCTACAGCCATCTTGACAATATTTGCAGTACCTGCGCGCATCGGCAATTGCCAATAAACTCATTAACAGGAAAAAGGTTTTGATAGATTCTGAGGGCGGCAGTTTCAAAAGCTTTGCCATTTGTTCTTTTAATCGCCCTCTACTCAGTAACACACAAGGGGTGTAAGTTGGGCGAAGTTTTGATTTGGCAATTGCTAGGGAAACATCTTCTTCTCGCGCCCCTGCTTGGAGGGTCATGTAGGATAGCCGCTGCAATATTTCCTGCTGGTATTCGGTTGGGAACCTTAAAAACCACTTTTTTGCATCTTCTTGGCTAATTAATTCTTGTTGAATTTGATTGAGTGTAATTTCATCCGCTAGATTCATTTGCCTCTCCTAAGTCTGGCTCAAATATAACGTGAGGTTCTCCTGAGAGGAGGGAGCCAGTAAAAATATCGATTCCCGTTTCTCGACCTGAACTATTAATTTCGCCGCCACTTGTACCCCGAGGGACGGAACTGCGAGCGGAATGCCGCTGGCGAGAGTTACCTAACATTATATAGTCCCAGTCAGAAGTTGGCGTACTTGTCCCGTTTGCTCGACTGCCCACAACTATGATGGTTTGTTTTGTGCGATCGGCTGCATTCTGAATTCTCCTGGCATCTTCTGGAGATATGCCTGCTTCTTGCCATGTTTTTACACCTCTCATTTAATGAATATTAGCATTGCAGTAGGCGAGTTTTTTCGCACTTCTCGATTTAAAAATTAAGCACGATAAATCAAGTTTTAGTTTCAGTCATCTGTTGATTTGAGCTTGCCGGATGCTTTTGCTTGGTCGATCGCATCTTGAATCAGAAGGTAGACAAAGTTGGAGATCGATCGCTTTTCGATATCGCACAACTTTTCGAGATCCTTTTTAGCCTGTGTTGGCAAAACCACTGAAATCCGCTCGCTGTCGCTCATACCCTGCAATCTGTTGGAAGTTTCCCCTATTGTGCCACCTCGGCAGTCCAGCTTGCAATGGGCGATCGTCGATCGCTATCGCAGCCGATCGGATGCGGAGGGACATCTTCAGTTGTTTCGGGAACGAGTGCCCAACATCAGATTTGAAGTGGTGTTTGATTTACCCTCTCGCCGAGGATAACTTTTTTGAGGGACTGTTTTTGATAAGTTAACTGTCAAATTATCGAGGGCGATCGCACTTTTGGACATTAAGGGCGATCGCCCTTTTGCAAATAAACTATCAGAGATTACTCATCATCATCATCATCATTATCTTGAACTACCTTACTACTTAAAAGTCCGAAAATCGCACCCACACCCATATTCCAAGTGCTATTGCAAGTCTCAAAAATGCGCTCTCGTTGGGGAGATGGCCGATCTTCCGTACTAATCCAGAAAGAGACTCCTCCAGAAAACAAGGTAATACAGACAACAGTGACGAAGACGTACTGGAAAGGAGAGGGAGATTGAGGAGGAGTGTTTTTACGAGTCATTTTAGTAGATTTGGGTTTAGCAGGTGTCATATTTGGTTTAGCTTTCATGATTGCTACTTTCTTATTGGATATGTCTTAATCTTAAAGAGGAAAAGCTTGAAAGTCAGCCTGTGTATAGGTTTCGCTTAGTATGAGTTTGGTATGCGTTTAGGATGCGTTTGGTTGGCGATCGCTGGCTATAATACTTAAAAGGTTTGTAATTTGCCTATGCCACAACCAACGCTCAAAGCATCTGACGCAGGAATCGAAAAAGGAGAAATAGCTCTCACAGACAAAGGCTGGAGTCGCCAAGACTTAGCCGATCGTGTTGTGATAGGGGAGGGCAAAAAGTCAAAGACAGGCATCGATATTCAAGCAATTCATAAGTTTTTCACCCAGAAGTCTTTGAGTCGCCAGTATTTTGTGGCAATTTGCAAGGCTTTAGGATTGGATTGGCAAGAAATTCGAGAACCCAATGGAACGCCATCGCCCCAAAAATCATTACCAAATGACAATCCAATAGCAGAATTAGAACAGCTAAATATCAACCACAATAATCCCTTTATTCCCCAGCATGGCAAGATAGACGATCCGCGATTTTTCTTTGGCAGAGAAAGGGAAATTCGGCGGGTATTCGAGACGCTAAATAGTGGCAGTAGCGTAGCAATCATTGGCGAAAGAGCGATCGGCAAAAGTTCTCTGCTGCAAGCTATTTACCGAGAAGCACCACATCGACTGCGTTATGTACGCCAACCCATTTACATCGATTTGCAAATTGTTTGCGATGAAGATGACTTTTATGGCGATTTATGCCATAAAGCAGGTATCGAGAAAGCGAAAGGAGGTAATCTGTCACGGGCTTTAGAATCGAACCCGCTGCTGTTACTTTTAGATGAAGTTGAGAATATGAGATGGGATGGGTTTACTAATCCAACACGCAGCTTATTGCGGGGTTTGACTGAGGGATATAACCCACCTTTGCGTCTAGTTATCGCCGCCCGCACCTCTCTAGATATCCTATTTCCTGGAACAAATATGACATCTCCTTTCAAAGGACATGAGGAAAATCTGAAGCAATGGGATGAAAAAAATTGCCGCGAATTTATTGTTAGTCGCCTCCAGGCTTCCTGGTTAACACCTGTTGCTCAGCCCGTGAATTTTACTGAGGCAGAAATTGCGGGGTTAATTGCTGAAAGTGGCGGCTATCCTCAGAAATTAATGCAGTTGTGCTATCAAACTTATGCTCGTTATATCAACTAGGACTTACACATGGGGGCCCAGAAACCGGGTTTTTTACGAAAATATTTCGTTAGAGAATCGCAGATTCGGTAAAAAACCCGGTTTCTCACCACCCGTGCGTAAGTCCTGTTTATTCATCCCCACCTATTTATGAGTCAAAACGATCGCCCTGTTCCTCGGTTAGATTTAGCTCCCAAACTGAAGCGTTCTCTTTCTTTGTGGAATCCTTTAGATTACCTGCGATTGTTATATTGGGTGTTTTTCTTTCCTCAAGCTGTGCGGTGGTATGAGTCTACCTTTGGGGGTAAACCTAATTTACAAGACGCCAAAACCAGGCGAGAAAAGTGGGAGTGGTGGCGTCAAAATTCCGTCCAGTATCAGTTAATTCTACAAGCCTTGATCTTAATCATTGTTATCCCCGTAGGCTTGAGTAGAATTTTCGAGGAAATAGGCGTTTCTAGAGATTTGTTACCCGTGGCGTTGGGCCCGGCGTTGGGCGCGGCGTTGGGCGTGGCGTTGGGCGCGGCGTTGGGCGTGGGGTCCGGCGTGGCGCGGGGCGTGGCGTGGGGCGTGGCGTGGGGCATAGGGTCGGGCGTGGCGTCGGGCATAGGGTCGGGCGTGCCCTTGGGCGTGGGGGTGGGCATAGCGTCGGGCATAGCGTCGGGCATAGCGTCGGGCGTGGCGTGGGGCGTGGCGTCGGGCGTGTCCAACGGCGTGGCGTCGGGCGTGGCGTCGGGCGTGGCGTCGGGCGTGGCGTCGGGCATAGGGTCGGGCGTGGCGTTCGGCGTGGCGTTCGGCGTGATGTGCGTCGTGCTCTTCGGCGTGGCGTTCGGCTTGGCGTCGGTCGAGGCGTTGGGCGCGGCGCCCGGCGCGGCGTCCGCCTTGGCGTCCGCCTTGGCGTTTTTCGTGCCGTTTTTCGTGGCGTTGGGCGTGGCGTTGGGCGTGGCGATCGCACGTCCTGAAAATTGGCTTTTGGCTTTACTGTTTACCCTACTCCAGCGTCAACAGCAAAATAGACAATTTGCTCACATTACCCCACTTCCCCTTCCCTACCTGTCTTCTCAAATAGCTAATTGGCTGAGGCGGGATTGGGAAACAGGATTGCACAACATTAACCAACTACTAGGATTTACCCTTCAGTTTATCCCTGTTGTTAAAGCTGTAAATCGTGTACTGGCAGAAACACCAAAAGAACAACTTATCTATCGCGTCGCTCAATTATCAAAAAATCCTTATGATTGGGATTTGGTGCATTTTGCCTCAGCTTCTCTAAGTCAAGTAATGAAGTCACAAGCAGTAGAAGCTTTTTTCATCATCGCACCTTGGCGACAACAAATTCAAGCTCGTTTTCAAACAGAAATTCGTTTAAATACTCCTGCCCGTGCCTCGGCCGCTGGTTTCTGGTATCTCCACGAGCAAAAACCAGACAAAGCCACAGAAGCTTTCGCTGTAGTGCGAGATCTGCTTTATGGAGACGAGATGTTTACCTTAGCGCAGATTCTCACAGATTTTCACCAAACAGCAGAACTAGCCGAAATTGCTTCCCTGAAGCTGCCTGCTTCCCCAAATCCACCTCTGCTGCGTGAGACTACTTGGAAAGCAATTGCCTCTCTAGGGCGGGTAATTGCCGATGTTCAAGTCGTCCAGAATAGCGTATCTCGTTCTGCCCGTTCCCTTGCCCTCAACCGAGCATTAGGTGAGCTTGAAACTATCCTCCATAGCCCATATATTATACCACAATCTGAACGAAATTTAATTATTCAAACTGCCAAAAAATGGCAAGAAATATTACTGCAAGTGACCGGGAAAATCGGAGATATTTCGATTACTCAACCTGTTACTATCCCCTATATAATTGGCGATCCAGTCCAAGGCAATCTATTTGTCGGCCGGGAAGACATCATCAGACAGCTAGAGGAGTTGTGGTTAAAAGGCCATCCGCTTCAATCTGTGGCTCTCTACGGTCATCGGCGGATGGGAAAAACTTCGATTTTGTTGAATGCTAGCAATTGCTTAGGCTCAAAAGTACAGGTAGCTTATGTCAATTTGCTGCGGGTAGGAGATTGCTCTCAAGGAGTCGGCGAACTGCTAATATTCATCACCGATGCCATTGCCAAAACAGTCAAGATTGCACCTCCTGCCGATCGCGATTTACTCGATTTACCCTATCTCACTTTTGGACGCTACCTCGAACAAGTAATAGCAAATCTAGAAAGTGGATTAATCGTTGCTTTAGACGAGTTTGAAAAAATTGAAGAATTGATAGACGCTGGGAACATCAATCAAGATTTTATCGGTTTTTTGCGAGGAATGGTGCAAATGAGTTCTAAAGTAGCCTTTGCTTTTGCCGGATTGCACACCTTGGATGAAATGACCCAGGATTATTTCAATCCTTTTTTTGCTAGCATTATCCCCATCCGAGTAGGTTTCCTGAGTCTTGGTGCAACTCGCCAAGTTTTAGCCAATCCCGATGATGATTTTCTCCTCGACTACAAACCAGAAGCACTCGATCGCATTTACGAACTAACTCACGGCCAACCCTACCTCACGCAATTGGTAGGATTTCTGTTAGTCCGCCTCTACAACGACCAAGTATTTGAAATCGGACGCCCCCGCGATCCAATGTTTACACTAGAAGACGTAGCAACTGTCATCAATGACCCGGAATTCTTCAGCAGAGGTCGCTACTATTTTACAGGAGTTTGGGGTCAAGCAACGCAAGGCGCATCGGGACAACAGGAGATTTTAAAAGCCTTAGCACCTCACTTAGAAGGAATGAATCTCGACAGGCTGAGTCAAGAAACAGGGATGGATGAGACAAGTTTACTGGAAGCACTAAAAACTCTCGAACGCCACGATGTGGTTCGAGAAATTGATGGTTGCTACTGTATTACTGTCGAACTATTCCGCCGCTGGGTTCAGATGTCATTGGGAGGGAAGGGATAGTTAGTTATCCCTTTGAGTATTCGGCTGTTGAAACCAATCCTACACAAACTCTCGTCTCAGCCGAGGGGGACTAAGAGACAAGCGATTAAATTAATATTACTCTTATGCCAAATATTTACATGGTTGGCGGCCCTAACGGTTCAAGTAAAACTACAGTTTTCCTGAAATTATTACCTAATTTTTTATAGGGACATAATTTCTCTCATATTGCTTTTGAGATAAATCGACCCGGGTTTTTTCAAATAAGCCCGTGAAGCGCAGCTATCCCCTAGCGCATCGCCCAACCTCAGACCGAAGTCATCAAATAACCAATAACCAATAACAAATAACAGAACTAATGTCAAGAGGGTTTTTTCGGAAATATTAAAGCTTAAATAAAAATAGCTACCGACATTTGCGAATTATAGCACTTTGTTCCAAGTATATGAAAATGCTAAGTTAATTAAAGATTTTATAAAAGTGACGCATAAGTCTTTACATTGTCGATCGCAATTTTGTTATTCTATTAGTAAGTTTCATTCACTCAACTGAATTTTTGTACCCCAGTCCTACCCCTAAACAGAACGGCAGTTTCCACAATGAGAATTTTAGTCACAGGCGGTGCGGGTTTCCTCGGTTCCCACCTAATCGATCGCTTAATGGCCCAAGGACATGAGGTAGTCTGCCTGGATAATTTTTACACCGGGACTAAACGCAATATCCTTAAGTGGCTGGACAACCCGTATTTTGAGCTAATCCGCCACGACATCACGGAACCGATTCGGTTAGAGGTAGATCAGATTTACCATCTGGCCTGTCCCGCTTCCCCGATACACTATCAGTACAACCCTGTCAAGACAATTAAAACCAACGTCATCGGCACGATGAATATGTTGGGATTGGCAAAACGGGTAAAAGCAAGATTCTTTCTGGCTTCCACTTCCGAAGTGTACGGAGATCCTGATGTCCACCCGCAAACAGAAGATTATCGCGGCAACGTTAATTGTATCGGAATTCGCAGTTGCTATGACGAAGGGAAGCGAGTAGCTGAAACCTTATCTTTTGATTACCACCGCCAAAATGGGGTAGACATTCGAGTTGTGCGAATTTTTAATACCTACGGCCCCCGGATGTTGGAAAATGACGGCAGAGTAGTCAGCAATTTTATTGCTCAAGCTTTGCGGAATCAACCGCTGACTGTATACGGCGACGGTTCCCAAACGCGGAGCTTTTGCTACGTTTCTGATTTGGTGGAAGGATTTATTCGCTTGATGAATAGCGACCAAATCGGGCCGATGAATTTGGGGAATCCCGGCGAATACACTATTTTGGAACTGGCAGAAAAAATTCAAAATATGATTAATCCAGGGGCAGAAATTATCTTTAAACCGCTGCCGGAAGACGATCCAAAACAGCGACAACCGGATATTACTCGTGCTAAAACTTGGTTGGGGTGGGAGCCAACTGTGCCGCTGGATCAAGGTTTAGAGTTGACTGTGAAAGATTTTCGCGATCGCATTGAGGGAAACAAAGAGTAGAGATGACCGATTTGTAGGGGCAAACCCCCCGTGGTTGCCCTCTAGGGGTAGGCACGGGGGCGCTACCCCTACAAGATATTTTTCCTTCTTCCTTCTTCCTTATTCCTTCGTTTTCATCTGATTTATTTACTAGCTTTGAGGAGATTTCTATGCAAGTTTGCGTCATCGGTACAGGATATGTTGGCTTAGTCACCGGCACTTGTTTGGCCCACATCGGCCACCACGTGATTTGCGTAGACAACAACGAAGAAAAAGTTAAATTAATGAAGTCGGGACAGTCGCCTATTTTTGAACCCGGACTGTCTGAATTAATGTCTTCTGCATCTGCGTCGGGCAATTTAGAATTTACTTCGGATTTAGCAGCAGGAGTGGCTCACGGGGACATTTTGTTTATTGCCGTGGGGACGCCTCCTTTGCCTACTGGGGAAAGCGATACTCGCTACGTGGAAGCGGTTGCTCGTGGAATAGGAGCTCACCTCGAGGGCGATTACAAAGTCATTGTCAATAAATCTACGGTGCCCATCGGTTCCGGGGACTGGGTGCGGAGGATTGTCCTCGACGGTTTGGCGGAACGTCAAAAAGCTCACACCAATGATGTGGCTACGGGTGAGGAAGTAGCCGCAAAAAAAGGTGTGGTATTTGATGTGGTTAGCAACCCGGAGTTTTTGCGGGAGGGCTGTGCTGTTTTCGATACTTTTAATCCCGATCGCATAGTTCTCGGCAGCAACTCTCGGCGGGCTATGGATATGATGCTACAGTTATACCGGCCGATTGTCGATCGCAAGTTTGCAGAAAATCCGTCTTTGCCAGAGGTTCCTGTGGTGATGACTGATATCAGTTCAGCGGAGATGATTAAGTACGCAGCTAATGCTTTTTTGGCTACGAAGATTAGCTTTATTAATGAAGTTGCTAATATTTGCGATCGCGTCGGTGCAGATATTACCCAAATATCGAAAGGAATCGGTTTAGATTCGCGGATTGGTAGCAAGTTTCTGCAAGCTGGCATTGGTTGGGGCGGTTCTTGTTTCCCGAAAGATGTCTCAGCTTTAGTTCATACTGCCGAGGATTACGGTTACGAGGCGCATTTGCTGAAAGCGGCAGTGGAAGTAAACGAACGCCAGCGGTTGATTGCTATTGAAAAGTTGCAGCAAGTTTTGAAGATTCTCAAAGGAAAAACTGTCGGACTTTTGGGTTTGACTTTCAAGCCGGATACTGACGATTTGCGGGATGCTCCAGCGCTGAATTTAATCGACAATTTGAATCGGTTGGGAGCGAAAGTTAAAGCTTACGATCCGATTGTTTCTCAAACTGGGATGCGTCACGGTTTGTCGGGAGTTTTGGTAGAAACCGACCCGGAAAGGTTGGCCGACGGTTGCGATGCTTTGGTGTTGGTGACTGACTGGGAACAGTTTCGTAATTTAGATTACGATAAAATGGCCAAGTTGATGAATCATCCGGTGATGATTGATGGCCGCAATTTCTTAGACAAGAAGGCTTTAGAAGCGGCTGGTTTCCAATATCTGGGTATTGGAAGGTAAAGGATGAGCATGAAGTTGCGATCGCGATTATATCTTGAGGATAGCGATCGCAACTTATCAGTTAGAGGGAATAAGTGCGATCGACTGCACCCATTACCTATAATTATACTCGCTTAGCTTTGTCTTTTTGCTGCTTTAGATAAGAGTTAGCCCAAGCATACCGTCGGGAATCTTTCTTCAGCAGATAGTTTATAACTTCCCGCCGTTTATTTTCATCCTTGGCATTTTTGACAACCCGTTTCATTTCCGCATCCTGATCTTTGGGAGAAGCACCGCGTTTAATTGCCTCATTAAACCAACGCTCACCCTCTAACAATTCGCCCCGCTCAAAACCAATAGCTCCCATTAAAGTGTAAGGATGATGACTCTGAGGCTGATACTCAATCGCTTTTAGAGCGCACTCTTCAGCATCATCTAGTTGATCGATATCTCGGAAAGCACCGCCCCTAGTTGTTAGTAATGCTGACTTGAGTTTATTTTCTTTTATTTGGTTGAAGTCGAAATTTTCTGTCAGCTTCAATGCTCTTCTAGGTTTATCCGCCTTGCGCCAATGACTGCTGGCATTAGGCAAGTTCCATTTATTTCCAGTGCGCTGGTACTCCTGTTCGTAGAAAGTTGCTTCGTTTTTGTGGTAAGCAGTCCAAATCTTGCCAGAGAAAAGTTTCTGCCCTTGATATCGTCGCTCTTCCTGCCACCCATAATGGCTATAGCTAGGTTGAGATGCTTCAAGTTTATTCTCCTCCAGCCAAGCTACATCTATCTCCTCAAGTCGCTCTCCTTTATCCAGCTTTTGCAGAATTGCGTACAACGGACTCGACGGTGATTTATCTTTATAGTTAGAGACATCATATTTCGACTTCAGAGCAGCAAATTCATTTTCTTGGGGAAAAGTAATGATATCCTCACGTCCATTCTGTTTCGCCCAATCAATATCAGCCTCACTCAACTGCTCTCCCGATTTGATTTTGGACTTCAGACTAGCAGCATATTTGTCAATAGCGAGCGCCATCGTCTCAGTCAGTTTACGCTTTTTCAGAAAGTTAATATCTGGCTCACCTAGCTGACTTGCTGAATCAATTTTCTTAAGAACTTTATACAGATGGCTAGAGAGGGATGAATCCTCATATTGGGTAGCTTTATACTTAATCTTCAGTTCAGCAAAGTGCCGATTATTTTCAATTTCTACAACAATGCCAAGCGTTTCGCTCAGTTGATGCTCTTCTAGCCAATTAATATCTAATAAGCTCACCTGCTTATCCGCATCCAGCTTTTTCAGAATTTGATAGAGCGGACTAGATAGAGATGAATCCTGGTGTTTGGTTGCTTGATACTTATTCTTTAGTTGAGAAAATACTGTTTGTTTTAAGGTTTCTTGTTCCTCAAAAATAGCAAGTGTTTCTGATAGTTTTTCCTGTTTTAACTATTGAATATCTTTAGTGCTCAGTGGCTGCTTTTCGTCAATTCGTTTCAGGATTTTATAGAGATTGCTTGAGGGTGATGAATCCTGATTTTTAGTAGCTTTGTACATAAACTTCAGTCCAGCAAAGTGCTGCATTTTGCGAGAAATTTCTATCGGTTCATAAAACCGATTCAATTTCATCCATTCCATCTCCATACTACTCAGTTGATTTCCTCTGTCAATTTGGCAAAGAAGGTCATACAGACGATTAGAGATAGATGAATACGAGCTACTGACTCGGTATTTTATCGCTAGTTCAGCCAAGTGCCTCTCTTTATTTATTTTTTCTTCTTGCTCTCGTTCCCTTTGTTGTTGCTCTCGTTCCTGCTCTCGTTTCCAAATAAGCTTTACTTCTTGTTGCGCTTTTTCCAAAGCCAAACTTCCTTCTTTCAAAGCCAAACTTTCTTCTTTACTCAGTTTCTGACCTGAGTCAACCTTCTTAAGAATTTTATAAAGAGGATTGGAGGGAGAAAGCTTCATTATCCATCCCCATTCTTTTATAAAAAGATGTTCGTCTGAAGTCAGGTTTACTCCTTCAGTACGCATATTCAGAAGTCCTCTCAACGTCCAACATATACTAGAAAGAGGGACGCCCCGATATTTATTGGCTTTATTAGTTGCTTGATACTTAACCAGGAGAAATGCAAATTCTTCAAAAAAACTTTCATCCTTCATAACAGGTCTCACATCAATATTTTTACTCAAAAGTTACAAAAATTAACACCTAAAGCCTTCCCTGATTCCATCAAATCATCCGCAGCCAATTCACCCGGATAAAAACGATCGCTCAAAATCTCTTTTTTTTAACCAGTGATTATGAATAAATCTTGTTTATTGTCGATCGCCAACGTCTACAATGAGACAAATCCGTCGTTAGCGCAGCCCTCGAAGAGGATCGCATTCCTGGGCGTAAGGTGCTCCGTGCTCACCTTACGCTTGAAAACTGTTTAAAAATTCTCCATCAATGCTTTTTCTTGAGCGTAAACATCTCGTAGCTGTTGCAGCGCTGAGGCAGAAATTACCGATTTAACTGTAGCTACTAATTTACCCCACTCAAGCAAGCTGTCAACTGAAACAGCCGTTTTGAAGTTGTATGTATAGAATTTAGTCCAAAAATCTGGTGCTTGTGTCCGTTTCCAGCGTTTGTACCATCCGAGAAAATCTCCAGCACAGGGCTGTTTTACTTCTAAGATTGGGGGGAAATCGGCGTAGCTGACAAACCTGCTGATTCCTTGGGCGTGAACGTATACCATGCAGTGGCAGCATTCGATCCGGTATATCTGTTCTGGTGATATGTTGAATAGGAGTGCCACTGTTTCTTCGGTGACAAATCTCGATCGCGGATTGACGATCGACGATTTGTGAATAATTTTTGATGCGCCGATCTCTGACGATCTTAGCTGATTTTCTGATATCATTGTAGTTGCATCTGGTGGTGGTAGCTAAATCTATCTCTGCTAAGTGCGATCGACAGAAATAATCTGTCGGGATTAATTTTAACTGGCGATCGTCTTTAGTTTGCCGACCGGGGGCGATCGCTTTTTGATATATTATACTAAATCCAAAATTTTGTAAATAGTGAATATGAGCAAAGGCTTAGTCAGATTGCGGGTTCGAGAGTTGGCTGCCGAGAAGGGATGGACGCTCAAGGAAGTTGCGGAGCGATCGGGCGTGGGCTACAGTACCATTAGCAATTATGCCCGTTCTCAGGGGATGGCAATGGTTGACTTTGCAGCAGTCCACAAGCTGGCTCGAACTTTTGATGTGATGATTGAGGATTTCGTGGTAATCCTGGAAAAATAGTTGAAAGTTTTGCCTCTATTCAATGTTTGAGCGATCGACTAAAAGCAGATGCGAACAAATAGTTTAACCTGCGATACTAATTCACAGATGCGATCAACCGAGCCTCCCAAAGACTCCCTCAAACCATGCCCAAGCCAAAAAAGACCCCCGCCAAAACCTACACTGAAATCAACCTCAGCGATCCTCAATATTACTTCAACCGAGAACAAAGCTGGCTAGAATTCAACAACCGCGTGCTCCACGAAGCCCTCGACCCCCGCACGCCCCTCCTAGAAAGACTTAAATTTCTCGCTATTTTTAGCTCCAACCTAGACGAATATTTTATGGTGCGCGTGGGCGCCCTCAAACAGCAAGTACACGCAAAAGTCAGCAAATTGACCTCCGACGGCAGCACGCCTCAACAACAGCTAGATGCCATTAACAAGCGGCTTTTGCCGATGGTTACTCAGCAGCACTCGTATTTTGAGCAAACCCTGCGGCCGAAACTAGCAGCAAGCGAAATCTACATTCTCGACTACATTGACCTCAATCAAGAACAGCGCAATTACTTGCACCGCTACTTCAAAGAACAAGTATTTCCCGTACTCACTCCCCTAGCAGTTGACCCCAGCCACCCATTCCCCTACCTTTCCAATCTCAGCCTCAATTTAGCAGTAGTAGTCAGAGACCCCGACACGCGCGAAGAATTATTTGCCCGCGTTAAAGTACCGCAGGTTTTGCCGAGGTTTTTGCCACTACCGGGGGATTTGCAGTGGCAGCAGAGGGGCAAATCTCCTGTTTGGACTGGCGTGCCCCTAGAACAGGTGATTGCCCACAATTTAGAAGCTTTGTTTCCGGGGATGGACGTTGAGGAATATCACCCGTTCCGCATTACTCGCAATTCCGATTTGACGGTGGAGGAAGATGAGGCAGAGGATTTGCTGCTGGCAATAGAACAGGAGCTCCGCAAGCGCCGGTTTGGAGGTTCTGCGGTGCGGATGGAAATTCAAGCGATTATGCCGCCTGCGCTGCGAGATATGCTGATGGAGGAGCTGGATCTCGGTGAGCAAGATGTTTACGTCGTAGAGGGGCTGCTAGGCCTCAAGGATTTGATGTCTTTTGTGGGGTTGCCGGTGCCGGAACTGAAAGACCCGCCTTGGACTCCGGTTGTGCCGCCGCGCTTGCGGAACTCGGAATCGGCAAGGATTTTAGACAAATCGAGGTTGGATGCTGAAGATGGTGAGGATATTTTCACGACCATCCGGCAGGGGGATTTGATGTTGCACCATCCCTATCACTCGTTTGCGGCGACGGTACAGCGGTTTATTACTGAGGCGGCGAACGATCGCTCCGTGTTAGCGATTAAGATGACTTTATACCGCACTTCTGGAGATTCGCCGATCGTCAGCGCCTTAATTCAAGCAGCGGAAAACGGCAAGCAGGTAGCCGTTTTAGTAGAGCTCAAAGCTAGGTTTGACGAAGAAAATAATATTAATTGGGCTCGCAAGTTAGAACAAGCTGGAGTCCACGTAGTTTACGGTTTGGTGGGACTCAAAACCCACACCAAGATTGTGATGGTAGTGCGTCGCGAGGACAGCTACATCCGCCGCTACGTCCACATCGGCACCGGCAATTACAATCCCAAAACAGCCGGACTGTATACCGATGTGGGTTTGTTGAGTTGTCGCGAGGATTTGGGATCGGATTTGGCGGATTTGTTTAATTATTTGACTGGTTATTCGCGGCAGGTATCTTATCGCAAATTATTGGTCGCACCTGTCAATATGCGCGATCGATTTTTAGCTTTAATCCGCCGCGAGGCAGAATTCTGCCGCTTGCAGGCCGAAGGCGGCATCGGTAGCTGCGGCCGCATTGTCGCTAAAATGAACGCTTTAGTTGACCCTCAAATCATTGTTGCTTTGTACGAAGCTTCGCAAGCGGGAGTTAAAATTGATTTGATTATCCGGGGGATTTGCTGTTTGCGTCCCGGCGTTGAGGGTGTTAGCGAAAATATCCGAGTTATCAGTATTATCGGTCGCTTTTTAGAGCATTCTCGGATGTTTTATTTTTTCAACGGTGGCAACGAAGAGGTGTATATTGGTTCTGCTGACTGGATGCAGCGCAATCTCACCAGACGGGTTGAGGCCATAGTTCAGGTGGAAGACCCGACAATTGCCATGGAATTGCAAGAAATTTTGGGAGTAATGCTGGCTGACAACCGCCAAGCTTGGGATTTGCAGTCTGGGGGAAACTACTCTCAGCGGCGGCCGCCTGCTAATTGCCCAGAAGTGAGCTCTCAGCAAATTTTGATGGATATGGTGATGAATTAGTCAGTTTTCAGTTGTCAGTTGTCAGTTGTCAGTTGTCAAATTTGCAGTTAGCAGTGGTCGGTTCTTGTTAGCTATTAAGCTGTACTGCATTTAATTTTCACTTTTTGGGCGGGCAAGATGCCCACCCCACAAGATTTTCACTAACATAACTATCCAAATTAAATGCCCGACAACAACTGACAACTGACAACTGACAACTGACAACTGACTACTAACTACTTAACTGTTAAAAGTACGCTTAAATTCTTCTAAGAGATCGTCAATTTCTTCGATCGCCTGACTCACATCTATTCTCAGGGCTCCCAAGTCCGATCGATCTAACAGCCGCACGAGGGATTCCCGCTTGCTCTCGATCTGTGCTACGCGCTCTTTGATTGTTTGTGCATCCATGGTTTTTTGCCTTTGCTACTATTAACAAAAATATTTGACATTCCCCCCTGCGAACAGACGGAGATTCTTAATCCACCGACATACCTTTATGGGCAAATCCTTCACTGTTTTTATATGAGAAGTGATGAACCTGCTCAGGATTTTTGGGTCTGTGTTATAGTTTGATTGTACATCAAAACTTCCCCCAAACTTCAGCCAAATTTTAGCGCAAAAAAGGCGGACGTTTGGTATCTGCGGGTTTATTTTTCATCATTCCAGCTAAAAATCGCTTCAGGGCCTTCTCCCGGTTTTTCATAAAAGCAGCCCAAAATCCCGGTTGGTATTCATCCATTGTCTTGGCTAGGGCCCAGACATCGATCGCTAAGATATTATAAAGCCTTTCATCTTCGCGTTTGAGCGAGTTAATCTGCTCCAAAACCGCCTTGTTTGCTCCAGCAGTTTGTTTGTCTTCGTCTTTAATCATGTCCGAAAAATGGTTGAAAGGGCAAGAGTGTCGATCGCGATCGCCACTCTGTATACTTTGATGATACTGCCGATCTCGATTGCCTTCTGGAACCAACGCCGCGCAATTAACACGGATATTTACCGATGGCGTGCCCGGGCGAGTCCGGCAGGATAAGCTTCTGAACCTAGAGACAAGACTGTGGATGCACACCGCTCCCGCGCTCATAGATGCTAGCAGTTTTTGCAGGTCTTTTGGCAAAAAAACTAAATTTATTCAAGACTTTTTGACAGATAATAATTAAAGTATATTATTTCTGTCCGACTACTTACCTCATTAATATGTTACGCAAAATTTCTTTAGCAAACCTAGCCTTAGTTGTGGGCGGTATTATAGCAGCAGTCGGTTTCGGAGCCTACTTCACAGACAGACCTACCCTGAACCTAGCCGGTTTTTTTTATGGAATTCCGCTGTTGCTGGGAGGTTTGGCCCTGAAAGCGGCCGAACTCGAACCAGTGGAGTTCACCGAACCGACTTCTCCCGAAGTTCTTCTCCTGCGAGAAAGTCAGGCCACCGATACTCAAAACCAAGTCCGCAAAGATATCACCCGATTTCGCTACGGCCAACCAGCGCACTTAGATGATGCTTTGGAGCGCTTGGGCCTGGCCCCGACAGACGAGGAACGACCACTCCTGCAAGGGTTGCGGGAAGTTAATGTTGACGGTGCTTATGGGTTAATTTTAGAGTTTTATTCGCCGCTAATGCCGATCGAAGTCTGGGAAGAAAAGCAAGACAAAATAGCTACTTTTTTTGGGCCAGGTTTGCGCGCACAAGTGAGTCAAAAGCCTGATGACAAAATTGAAGTGGCTCTCATTAAAAATACTCAAGCTTAAAGTAGTCTTAAGTTTTGAGTGCGTGAATTTTGAAGTCATCAATTAAACATTAATCTTGCATCAGCTTAGATACTGATTTTAGCGGCAGCTTGAAACCTGTCGCTATCCACATAAACTAAATCCGCAATTGGGCGATCGCGCAAATTAGATTTTCCTTAATTACAATAATAGTTGAGAACCGATCGGCAATCTTAAATCGGGAGAAGCACAGATGGTTTCGTCCCAAAGCAGGATAGGTATTATCGGCGCCGGACAGGGTTTGTCAGTTGCAGTTAAACAAGCGTCGAAGTGGATGATAGCAGTCTCAGTTGCAAATAATCCTGGCTCAGTCTGGAGTAGAATAAATGAGCAGGTTGAATCCGCCAAACTACATTATTGACCACAATGTATAGGGAAGAGAGGGATACGCCAATGTCAGAAAACAGAGTGTCCATCACCGCCAAAGTACCTTTAACTGCTCAACAGCAGTGGGAGACTCTCATGGCTCATCACTGCGGACGTTGGCAAGGGGTATTGGTTAGATATGATGCCACAGGGCAGGTTCTCGATATTCTTGATTCTGTACGGAGCTTCATTCCTTCTGACGATCGGCAAACAGTCACCCATTCCATCGACTTCAGGAGTCGGATGACAGAAACAGTAACGCAGAAACAATGGGTTTTGACCTAGGGTAATCCGCTGATTATCCATCCGTTTGATCCAGAAGCTTATCTGCTTTTTAATCCCCATTCTTCTGACACAATGATGGGGCCGGATCGAACGGGTTCAAGCTTCTATTTTGAGCATTACCTCCTGGCATCAGGAAAAAGAACAAGTGTGGCGGCGATATACCCATCTACGGCAAATAGCCCTCAGCCTAACCTGTTTTCCTTGTTTCGAGAGAGCAAAGAAGAGGCCGCGGAACCTTGGTGGTCTGAACAAACTCACTGTAGGCTCGATCGAGTAAACGGCCTCAAACTTCCTGCTCAAACGACAGGCGGGACGTATGTTTCATTAGATGAGATGGCTCAACTGCCAGTTCCTCCTCAACCCAGTGAAATACAAGGCGATTTTCTACAAATCCAATTTCCAGATGCAATAGAGGTTGTTCTTTCGAGCGCTCGATTCAAGACTCCATATTATGCCTCCATGCGTTGGACACCAGATACCACTGATACACAGCGAAGCTGTACTTTAATCTACGAACAACCGGATCAAAAGGCTGATGTATTCGCCATTTAACAGCCTCAAATTTCCACTTCTGGATGAATGAGCTGGTATCCTTCTGCTTTGAGCTTCTGATTCGATATGCGCCGACTATTCGATCGCTCGGTTGTATCTGACCCATCCCATTCTACTTCAGGTAATTCGTAGCGATCGCAGAGTTGTTTAAACAATTCACGAGCAGTAATTGGAACATCATTCACTAGGTTATAAACTCCTTGTAATTGACGAGCGAGCGCCAACTCACTTGCTGATACAATGTCGTCCAGATGAATCCAGTTCGTGAAATGATTGCCTGTGCCTGGGCGAGTTGTGCCTGCAAGCTTACTTAACCGTTTCTTGAACTCGCGATCGGGTCCATAAATGGCTGCTAGGCGAAAGATACATACTTTCAAATCTTGGCTGGATGCTGACAGCAAAACTTGCTCTGTCTCATGTAAAATCTCTCCATGTCTGTTAGCTGGTGCCACAGGTGAAAGTTCACTCACCCAGGCTCCATTACTATTGCCATACACCGCCGAACTACTGGTATATATGAGGTGTTTTATGTTGGGAAAATGCTTCAAGGCAAGAACAAGGTTGTTGGCCGTATGCAGGTATGTCTCCTCGTACATATCGGAATCTACTTGGTGGTTTGCTGTAGGAGCGAGACTCAGGAAGACCACTTCTTGATTTTGCAGGATCGTCTGTAATGTCTCTTCATCGCAGCGCTTCAGGACGATCGCCTCGTTGGCCACTTTCTGTAACTCCCCAATCCGGTCTTGCGTTGTCGTCGTTGCAGTAATTACGTGACCCAGCTTCCGCCAATGCTGGGCAACGGCACTTCCAACATAGCCACAACCAATAATTATAGCGTTCATCCGTTTTTTCAACTTCTGATATAGAAGGCTCTAGATTGCATCCAAGATAACAATATATCAAAGTTACAAAACTTTACGCACTATTTTATTGGATTTGCATTCTGGGCATTTCCTGCTACTTTTTCTCCAGATCATCCCTCTATTAGGGAACGCCGAGTTAATCAGCATTAACAAACAACCGGGAACGAGTAATAAAACGCTCTCCATCCGGCCCTTCCAGGGAAAAATCGCTGCCTCCGGGTCCCGATGCCACGTCTATAATTAACTGCGTGTGCTGCCAATATTTGTATTGCTGCGCTGCAATATAAAAGGGACAACCCCCTATTTCCCCCAGCAATACGTCACCATCACCGATTATCAATTCGCCATTGGGAAAGCACATGGGGGAACTACCGTCGCAGCAGCCGCCGGATTGGTGAAACATCAATTCTCCATGTTGAGTTTTGAGATAGTTGATTAATTTTAAAGCCGCTTCTGTTGCGGTGACTTTCGCGATGGTTTCCATTGCAGTCTCTTTGTGTAGCAATTTTATTTCGTTTTTGAATGAGATTTTTTTTTATGAACCGCAGAGGGCGCAGAGGGCGCAGAGGGCGCAGAGAAGGAGAGGAAAGAGAGAAAGAAGGAGTTCGCGAATCATTGAAGTTTGTCCTTCTTCCTTTTTCCTTCCCAATGACTAAAACCTTAGAAGAAACCTAATGCTTTGGGGCTGTAGCTGATTAACAAATTCTTAGTTTGCTGGTAGTGATCTAACATCATTTTGTGATTTTCGCGGCCGATTCCCGATGATTTGTAGCCGCCGAATGCTGCGTGAGCGGGATAGAGGTGATAGCAGTTTGTCCACACGCGGCCTGCTTGAACAGCGCGACCCATGCGGTAGGCGGTGTTGATGTCGCGAGTCCAAACTCCTGCACCTAAACCGTAGAGAGTATCGTTGGCAATTTCTAATGCTTCGGCTTCGTCTTTGAAGGTAGTGACTGCTAATACTGGGCCGAAGATTTCTTCTTGGAAAATTCGCATTTTGTTGTTTCCTTTGAAGACTGTCGGCTGGAAATAATAGCCGTCTTGCAAGTCGCCGGATAAGATGTTTCTTTCGCCACCAATCAGACATTCTGCGCCTTCGGCGTGACCGATTTTGACGTATTCGGCGATTTTTTCCATCTGGTTGATGGAGACTTGGGCGCCGAGGGCGGTTGTCGGATCTAAGGGGTTGTCTTGTTTGATTTTGCGGATGCGATCGATCGCCCTTTCCATGAATCGATCGTAGATTGACTCCTGAATTAAGGCGCGGGAGGGACAGGTGCACACTTCGCCCTGGTTGAAGGCAAACATGACTAATCCTTCGACTGCTTTGTCGAGAAATTCGTCGTCTTGGGCGCAGATATCTTCAAAGAAAATGTTGGGGGATTTGCCGCCTAATTCTAGGGTGACGGGGATGACATTTTGGGAGGCATATTGCATGATTAGCCTGCCGGTGGTGGTTTCGCCGGTGAAGGCGACTTTGGCAATCCGGGGACTGGTGGCGAGGGTTTTGCCGATTTCGGCGCCGGGCCCGTTAATGACGTTGATTGCGCCGTCTGGTACTAAGTCGGCGATGATTTCCATCAGTACCAAGATTGAGGCGGGGGTGGGGCCTGCTGGTTTGAGGACGACGCAGTTTCCGGCGGCGAGGGCTGGGGCGAGTTTCCAAGCGGCCATTAATATCGGGAAGTTCCAGGGGATGATTTGTCCGATGACGCCTAGGGGTTCGTGGAAGTGGTAGGCGACGGTGGTTCCGTCGAGTTCGCCGATCGACCCTTCTTGAGCTCGGATGCAGCTTGCGAAGTAGCGGAAATGGTCGATCGCCAGTGGTATGTCTGCGAGGCGGGTTTCGCGAATTGGTTTACCGTTGTCCCAGGTTTCGGCGATGGCGAGGCGATCGAGATTTTCTTCGATGCGATCGGCTATTTTGTGTAAAACTCGCGCCCTATCGGCTGGGGAAGTCTTACCCCACTTGTCTTTCGCAGCGTGGGCGGCATCTAGTGCCAATTCTACATCCTCCGCGCTCGATCGAGGAACTTGACAAATTGATTTTCCTGTAATTGGAGACAGGTTTTCCGAGTATTTCCCTTTCACCGGTGGCACCCACTTGCCGCCGATAAAGTTGTCGTAGCGAGTTTGAAAAATCGACTGACTGCCGGATTGAACAGGTGCTGCTACTACCATTTTATTACCTGATTAAAATTTGTTTTTGCGGAGGCTTGAAATCTCTTGAGCATCAACTATCGTCTATTTTCCGCAACTTCGGTCAGTTCATATACAAAATTTTACATTTGTTAAATATTTTGCAGTCACTGTATGGGCGGGTTCACCCACAATCTCAGGCTAAAACCAACAATCTCAAAAACCCGCTCCCACCCAACGGTAAATACTATTAAGTAACTGTGAGGCAGCGGAATTTATATCCGAAATTTAGTACCTTTACCAGGTAGCAAAAAACACTTTAACTCTCCTTTGTGCTGCTCTACAATTATCCGATAGCTGAGACTAAATCTTGACAAAATGGCTGGTTATGCCAACCAACAATGGAGCAGAAACTGGCGCTGTGAGATATTTGCTAATTCCCATATCCTTATCAGCAACCTCAAGATAAATCCCCTGAAAATCGACCACATCAGTGCCAATCCAAATCATCGGCTTAAATTTGATTGATTGCAACTATTACAACTCTTGAGCCGACTCTTCTAAAACATCGATCGCGTGATTGAGGCTATTCACACAAGCTTGATTGAGCGGAGCTTTCTACCGCTCAATCTGTGGTAAATTGCCGAATTGTTTCATCAGATTGATGTCTAGCCGTCCGTCGCAAAGGGTCACGTTTTTTAAATTTGCACCCCGAAATTTAAACCTTCGCAGCGTTTTATTGCTAAAATTGAAAAAATAGTAAATAAGTGCATTCATCATTATAAATGTGACGATATTGCATAATATTTATTAGCACCATAAGCAATAAGGGTTAAAACACTCAATGTCTGCTCAAGGGTTTTATCGTCGTTCACTCCCCGATTCTGCTATTGCCTTTTCCTCCGTAGAGGGAAAGCAAATATTTCGAGAAGCGTTGGCATTGGGAGGTATGGAAGGGTATTTTGCTCTAGCGGAACAGTTTCATACTCAAGCAGAACCCGCTTTTTGTGGATTGGGTAGTTTAGTTGTTGTTCTTAATGCCTTATCCATCGATCCGGGTCGCATTTGGAAAGGGGTGTGGAGATGGTATGGAGAGGAATTTTTAGACTGTTGCTTACCTCTTTCAGTCATTAAAGAAAACGGTATCACCTTTGATGAGTTTGTCTGTATCGCACGTTGCAACGGTGCTGTTGTAAAACCTAACCGTTACCACCAAAGCAGCTTGGAAAAGTTTCGGCAAGCAGTTGAGGAGGTGACTACAGCGTCAGGTGATATTCATCTAGTTGTTTCCTACAGCCGAAAGGCCTTGGGACAAACGGGTGATGGTCACTTTTCACCAATTGGTGGCTATCATCGACAGCGGGATCTAGTTCTTCTGCTGGATGTTGCCCGTTTCAAATATCCACCTCACTGGGTTTCTCTGCCTTTGTTATGGCAAGCCTTTGAACCTCTCGATCCCGTCACTAATCAATGTCGAGGTTATATTTTATTGCAGAAGAGTGAAAGGTTGCCAGAAACCTTATTTCATATTGCTTGTGATTTACATCAGTGGCGTAGTGTTGCTCCTTACTTTGCAGAAATACTCCCCGACATTGTGAGAAAAGAGCAACCTGATTCAATTGCTTCATTTGTCAGTACCATCCTGCACCATTTGCCTGTTGAATTCACAACTATGCTGCATACCTCGTCAGAGACGGCAGAGACACTTGAGAAATTACGGGCAACTCTTGAGTTAAATTCACTGTTTGATATTGTTCACCAATGCTTGTCAAGCGATGACTGGGATGCAATGTCTGTTGTAGGCAAGTGGTCGCAACAGCCATTCGTAGCAGAGATAATAACAGCAATATTACTCTCCTGTCCCGAAACGCTCTATGCAACTCTCAAACCCGAGTTACGACTGTGGTTTAGTGAGGTTCGCCACCTTGAGAAACTACTTCCTCCCTGGGATGTAGAGATATCTAGATTGAGAGAACAAATGTCAGCACTCCAGGAGTTTTACACTTTATATTCAAAGGGACATCAGTGTAATATCCCTCAGAGTTAGCACCTACCGCCTTTTGAGATCCTTAAACTCGACTAGCTACAAAAGTGAAAATTAAATAGCAAGATTTAATAATCCGATGTTGGCGGCAGTTGTGGAGGAAGATTCGCGGCAGGGAAATATTAGGCTTGTGACTGATGCGAGTGAGGAATGGACAACGGAAAAAGTGGAAGTGGTGGTAAAAAAATGTAGTGCGAACATCTGGCTGGTTGGCTGTTTTTGCCTAAATCCTATTTGATTGACTGTTGACTGAGGTAATCAGCAGACATCTGTTTATCCTCTGCTGTCACTTTCGGGTTTTTTCTGAGATAATCGTCGATCCAATTGCAACCTAATGCCATTAGTTTATCGAAATCCCAAACCCACAGTTTGATGGTGTTGTCACTGCTTCCAGAAGCCAAAGCCAAGCCATCTGGACTAAAGGCGACACTCCAGACCAAACCTTGATGCCCGGTGAGGGTAGCGAGGGGTTTTTGGCTTTGCAAATCCCACAGTTTGATGGTGTTGTCACCACTTGCAGAAGCCAAAGTCAAGCCATCTGGACTAAAAGCGACGCTATTGACCCAACTACTATGCCCGGTGAGGGTAGCGAGGGGTTTTTGGCTTTGCAAATCCCACAGTTTGATGGTGTTGTCACCGCTTGCAGAAGCCAAAGTCAAGCCATCTGGACTAAAAGCGACGCTCCAGACTGAACCTTGATGGTCGGTGAGGGTAGCGATGGGTTTTTGGCTTTCCAGGTGCCACAGTTTGATGGTGTTGTCACTGCTTGCAGAAGACAAAATCAAGCCATCGGGACTAAAGGCGACGCTTCTGACATAACTGCTATGCCCGGTGAGGGGAGCGATGGGTTTTTGGGTTTGCAGGTGCCACAGTTTGATGGTGTTGTCACCGCTTGCAGAAGCCAATGTCTTGCCATCAGGACTAAAGACGACGCTATTGACCGGATTGCTATTCCCGGTGAGTGTAGCAATGGGTTTTTGGGTTTCCAGGTGCCACAGTTTGATGGTGTTGTCATCGCTTGCAGAAGCCAAAATCAAGCCATCGGGACTAAAAGCGACGCTATTGACCAAATCGCTATGCCCGGTGAGGGTGGCGATGGGTTTTTGGCTTTCCAGGTTCCACAGTTTGATGGTGTTGTCATAGCTTGCAGAAGCCAATGTCTTGCCATCGGGACTAAAGGCCACGCTTCTGATATAACTGCTATGCCCGGTGAGGGTAGCGATGGGTTTTTGGCTTTCGAGATGCCACAGTTTGATGGTGTTGTCATCGCTTGCAGAAGCCAAAATCAAGCCATCGGGACTAAAAGCGACGCTTCTGACATAACTGCTATGCCCGGTAAGGGTTGTGAGTTCTTTTTGGCTTTCGAGATGCCACAGTTTGATGGTTTTGTCAAAGCTTGCAGAAGCCAAAGTTTTGCCATCGGGACTAAAGGCGACGCTATTGACCAAACTGCTATGCCCGGTGAGGGTTGTGAGTTCTTTTTGGCTTTCGAGATGCCACAGTTTGATGGTCTTGTCATGGCTTGCAGAAGCCAATGTCTTGCCATCGGGACTAAAAGCGACGCTATTGACCAAATCGCAATGGCCAGCGAGGGTGGCGATGAGTTTTTGGCTTTCCAGGTTCCACAGTTTGATGGTGTTGTCATAGCTTGCAGAAGCCAATGTCTTGCCATCGGGACTAAAGGCCACGCTTCTGATATAACTGCTATGCCCGGTGAGGGTTGTGAGTTCTTTTTGGCTTTCCAGGTTCCACAGTTTGATGGTTTTGTCACCGCTTGCAGAAGCCAAAATCAAGCCATCGGGACTAAAAGCGACGCTCCAGACCGAACGGCTATGCCCGGTGAGGGTTGTGAGTTCTTTTTGGCTTTCCATGTGCCACAGTTTGATGGTTTTGTCACTGCTTGCAGAAGCCAATGTCTTGCCATCGGGACTAAAGGCAACGCTATAGACCGGATTGCTATGCCCGGTGAGGGTAGCGATGGGTTTTTGGCTTTGCAGGTTCCACAGTTTGATGGTGTTGTCAAAGCTTGCAGAAGCCAATGTCTTGCCATCTGGACTAACGGCGACGCTAATGACCACATTGTTATGCCCTTCCAAATAATTGCGCTCTTTTACTGCGGACACTGCTTGTTGCAGCGCAGCTATCACTCGTCCTCTAATATGTTTTGTCGTCTCGGCTGAAGAATCTAGTTGTTTGAATGCTTGCCCTGCCTTTAATGCTTCTAACAGTGCTTGGACTGTCTGTCCTGAACGAAATGATTCATTAGAAAAAGCCGTTTCCTGGATGACATTTGCTAAATTCTGGGCTTGAGTAACTTTATAGGTAGCCAATTGCTCTGCTTTAATTAGCGTCTGATTTGCCTGAGTCAAAATTTTATTCGCTTGTCTCTGGGCTTCTAACTCTCGTTCAACTTCCCGTTGTTGGACTTCCCGACTGGCATTTAAAAACTGATAATCCAAATCGCTCAAACTTTTATCTGCGGCCCAAGTTTGAGCATCTTGCAAGGCTTGACCCCGCAACAGCCGCGATTCATCTTGGCAATCAGACTCTATCCAAGCTTTAAAACTTTCGCTGTAAGGGCGGAGATTCGCTAATTGTTTTTCCACCCAATCAAGGTTAAAAACCGATTGATAAATCCGGTTATAAACTTTAAGTTTGCCAGACTGCTTAACCACCAACCCAGTTAATCTCAGTTCCCTTTGTTCGGGAGTATCATCAGCCGCTATTTCATTATTTTGTAAAATTTGCTGATAAATTCCCAGCAACCGACTTGCCCGTTGTTCGCTGCGTAAAATGCGTCCTCGAATCGTCTTTAAATGTTCGGGTTCATCCTGTCCTTCCCAATTGTCAATCACCTTTTCTCGCACTAAAGTTTCTACCCACTCAGCAGGATGTTGAATGGGTGTAGAGTTGGCACTGTCAAGCAGTATTTTACAAATTTTTTGGGTTAAAAATGGCTGTCCACCCGTCCAATATAAGACTGCTTCTAATAAAGCTTGAGAATTTTCTGCTTGAGTTCCTAACCCTACTGCCAAAGGCTGGGCTTCTGCTAATTGAAACCCCGTTAACTCTATCCCTCGACCAATATTAAAAGGAGTGCGTCGCTTGTCTTGAATTAAATCTGATGGAGTCGCCACCCCTAACATCGTAAATGTTAATCGACGATAGTCGGGTTTATCAGCTCGATTATTATAGCAATCACGAATTACAGCAAAAAAGTCTTCTATTTTAAAACTTAAACTGAGTAAACTGTCCGACTCATCGACAAAAATTACTATATTTTGTGAGATATTCTTGAGTAATACTTCTTCAATAAATTTACTAAATCGTTTAACATTGGATAGTAAGCTGTTCTGCTCCCACCATTCATCTAAATCAAAAACATCATACAAATTTAATCGGCTAATGATGCTATCGATCACGCCTGCATACCACTCTTCTGGTGTAATATCTGAGGTGCCAATTTCTGTGATATCAATGCTACTACAGGCGATTCCCTCTGCTTTTAACCGCTGCATTGTCCGCACTCGCAGGGATGATTTTCCCATTTGTCGGGAATTAAGAACATAGCAGAATTCTCCGGCTTTTAAAGCTTGATAAAGTTCTTCATCCGCCTTTCGAGTGACATAAGTTGGGGCGTTTGCAGGCAGGCTCCCTCCAACTTGATATTGATAATCTTTCATAGGTCATTGTTAATTCATAGGTGGAAATTCAGAAAATTAAGCAATCAATTTGTACAGTCGTACAGGTTCAGAAATTCCCTTTAACTGTTGCATTCCTAAGTCAATCACATTTAAAGATAAATGGGTTTTAACGACTTGATAAACTGTCTCAGAAATACAAATTCCACCTGAATCTGCTTTCCCTTCTAAACGAGCCGCTAAATTTACACCAGCCCCTCTGATATCATTATTAAAAGAGAATATTTCCCCCAAGTGAATACCAATGCGATGTTGGAGGACATGACTCGGAGGTAAGGTTGTAGCAGCTTCGGCAAAACTTCGTTGTATTTCTAACGCACAGGCGACTGCTTTTACGGCACTTTCGGGAAAGCAAATTAATAAACCATCGCCCATTTCTTTAAGGACTTTGCCTTGATGTTTAGCGCAGATGCCTCGGATGATGTTGAAATCTCGATTCACTAATTCTAGTGTCAGCTTTTGGTTGGCAACGGATAAAGCGGTAGAATTAACTACATCAGAAAAAATAATAGCTGCTAAATTACTCTCTACGTGCAAGCTAGATTTGTTATTAGTTTGTTGCACAGCAGTCATATTCGCTTGGGGAGAGGCTAGGCGATGCTGAAAATATTGACGATACAAACCACACAATGGCATTACAGCATTTCCCTGAAATTTTATCAACCCCATGCTTCGCAATTTAAAAGCCTCTCCGGTGTGAATCTCTACAGGTTGTTCGCTGTTAATCACTTGTCTAATTGTTGCTGCTAGTTCTGCATCTGTTTCCAAGTTAACTAAATGCCGCCGTAAATGATCGTAGTAAGGGCCTTCTTCAGTAGGAGCGACTTTTAGCAAGCGATCTAAGGTAATTCTCCCCCTGGCAACTTGGTAGAGAGCAACTCGCACTAAATAAGGATGACCGCCCACTATTTCCATCAGACCACAAATCTCTTGATTTGACCAATTTAATCGGTGTCGATTCACTAAATCTGTTACCTGTCTCTGATTGAGTTCAGGTAACTCTATGGGCAATCCCACGTTAAATGGCGACTGATTAATATTGAGAGGAATATAAACTTCTTGAGAGTGAGAAATGACTAACCTTAGCTTTTTCCAAATTTCCTCATTTTTCCCCCGCTCGTGCCAAGCTCGTAATAATCCAAAGAAGTCGGTGGCTATTTCCGAATGCTGAAAAATCCGATCAACTTCATCTAACCCTAAAACAAGAGGCTGAACACTGTTAGATAATAGATAGCGTTGGAAATACTTGGTGCTTTTATTTTTACTGCCGAGAACGCCTTTCCAATATTCTCCTAACCTATCTTCTAAATTTAATTCATTGGTAATCTCACCACAAAACCACTGCAATAACTCATCAAGATGGGTGAGAAAACTGCCATCAGCCCATTGAAAGTTTAAATAAGCCGTTTGATATCCCTGTTGCTTGGCGTGGTATAAAATTCGCTGCACTAAGGAAGTTTTTCCCATTTGCCGGGGGGCTTTGATTCGGATTAAAGCTCCGGGCTTAACAATAGTTTGGTAGCAGTCCGATTCAATGGGAGGCCGATCGATATATAGGGGTGAATCTAAACTCACAGAACCTTCTGGGTTGTCTAAGTTGAGAAGAGAAAGCGGAGGTGCGGCGATCGCTCGCGCATTTTCCACCACAGGCGACGACTCCTCCACGATATCGCTAACAGAAGCATCGCGCGATCGCTCTTCTGCATCCAACTCAGAAAAATCCGACTTCTTCTTTAATACCGGAGTAAGTTCTTCTGGAATGCCTGCCATGCTGATGCTAACGCAACCCAACTTATAGGCACGTTCGATCGACTCCCCCGCCGCCAACGTATCGTAAAAACCTACAGCAAATTCTCGTGCTGCGTTATCTCCCACCGTTTGCTTCATGCCGATCACGTAGGGAATGTGACGTGCGATCGCCTCAGCTTGCACTTCTGAATAGCAAGCGTTGAGTATCACGCACTCCACGTACTCATTAAACGCCTCAAACAAAGCTGCCAAAGCTTTGGCATTTACCAGCTTAATCTGCCCCATGCCATCTTCTAGGGCTAAACCCCCTTCTCCTGCACCATGCCCTGAGAAATGCACAATCTCTGGTTTATAATCTAATACGGCTCGCTGCATTTCTCTTGGCGTCACCGCCCACTGTTGCTCCAGTTGAAAATTGTCGCCCTTTGTAGAGCGTTGCAACCCCTCTGCAATTTCCTTCGCCTCTTTCTGTAAGTCCACATGGGTGGTATTTTTGGGGTTGGCTGCCAAAAACAGGATCGTTTTTTTCTTTCTTGGGGTACTACTCATCAATGGAACCTTCACGCTTAGGAGATACAGGCGCTTAACGACACTACCTCAGTCAGGGCGAGATATTTCTTGCCTTGACGGTATTTAAGCACAAACATCTTTATTTTTGTTGGTCAGTAAACTGACAGAAACGATCGCCCTGACTCAAGCATAACCAATCGACAAGGCGATCGCTACTCTCCAGTAATCATTTGAGCAACCTATTCCAGAAGTGCGATCGGCTTCCCCTTTTGCAGTCCTATTTCATAAATATCGAGATTCTTTATAGTTTTATTCTCATGCCAGATCCAGGATTTTTTGATGATTATTATTGCCTAAATTAGTACATAAAATCTTCTATACTTCCGCATTTATTTAATCCACGCACTCAGAAAAAAAACGGGTTTTTCATCAAATCTGTGGATGACAACAATGATTTATTTTAGTTTACTTAAACAATCACTCAATTCCCCTACCAACCATTCTTTCTCAGCTTGCGGCAAAAATAAGCCAAAACAATAGTTACGCGACTTGGCGCGAATCCGGCAAAAAGTCATCGATTTTTTGAGCAATGGCAGATGAATTTTGCTCAACTTTACCCGCTGGATATCTTGAGGACTGATTTGAATTGGTCTAGTAAATAGACAAGAAGCAATCCTACACAAGCACCTACACAAGAACATCAAAGCATAAAATACGGTAAATATTATTACAGGTTTGCTTGATATAAATACAAACAGATGAAATGATTTACCTAGCGAGTCGGCTAAAGTGTATTTAAACAAGCTAACTGTCCCGTATATCAGTCCGGGAATTAACCATAGGATTAAATCAAAAAATAACAGAATCAAAGAGAAGGAAAGTAAAATTTTATAACTCTGATGAATGAACTGGAAAAACCCTGTGAGTTTACTAGGGAAACGATCGGGGTATATATTGATGAATAACCACCGTTTAGCGTCAATTAAAGTAATTCGGGACTGGGGCGATCGCTTAAACATTTTTTCGCGATTAATCCCGCTTGGCTGTTCCCCTCGCAACGCTGATAAAGCATCTTTTGCTGAGTCAAATCTATCTTCAATTGCGGGTTCAATTATCTTCTCTAACCAGTTGGCAAACTCTGGAGAAATAGAGACGCGATCGCGGAATTTTATCTTCTGCTTTTGTCTGGGTAGATCGGATGGAAATTTCTGGGTTAACAGGAAAAGCAGCGTTGTGCCTAATCCATACAAATCTGTCGATAATACAGCTTTTCCTCTGAATTGTTCTGGTGCCATGTAACCGTAGGTTCCGACAACGGTACTGCCTCCTGTAACGGTATGATGGTAAGTATTTTGAACTGCACCAAAATCAACTAGGAAGACTCGCCCATTTTTTTGCAGAATTATATTTTGAGGTTTAATATCTCGGTGGATAGTAGCAGGTAACAGCGATTGCAGATAAACTAGAATTTCTAGCAATTGATAGGCGATATGACGAACTTGTGCTTCATTTGGTTTCCAGCCATTTTCTATTAACTGTGCGAGAGATTTTCCCGGTGCGAGTTGTTGGGCGATATAAAAACAACGATCTTGGGAAGTATCAACTTGAAAGTAGTCAATGTAGCGAGGAATTCCCGGATGATTCAATCCCGATAAAGTTTTTGCTTCTCGTTCAAATAACTCGACTTTCTTCCATTCAGTTGTCAGACGCAGGGATAAAGCTTTGAGTGCAACTTTTTGATTGCTGTTTAAATCTACAGCAGCATAGGTGATTCCAACTCCGCCCTGTCCTAATTTGCCGAGAATGCGATATCTTTCAGCAAGGATTTTTTCCGATTGTTGTAGTGTTTTCATATTTTTGTGCCTGGGTTGATTTTGGATAATTAGTCTGTTGCGCCGCGATCTCTGAGTATTTTGGCTGCTGCTTCTCGGTCGGGGTTCCAGTTGGTTTCTGCTATCTTTAGCGGCGTCTCGCCATAGCAGTTGGTAGTGTTAATTTTTGCACCTTTAGCAAGTAGCAATTTTAAGATTTCTACCGTGCCATAATGTGCTGCTTTATGCAGTGGAGTTGTGTCACATATATCTCTGTTATTGACATCTGCACCGTTTTTAATTAGCAGTGCAGCAATATCATTGTGTCCGATCGCGATCGCTTGATACAATGGAGTTTGACCGTTCTCATTTCTAACGTTAACCCTTGCGCCATTAGCAATTAGCAGTTCAGCGATATCTTGAGATCCTTGAGCAACAGCAAGATGCAGGGGAGTTTGAAGCAAGTTATTTTTGGCATTAACGAATGCACCTTTGGCAATGAGTTGTTTGGCTACATCCTCAAGTTTGAAATCGACAGCGATATGCAGTAAAGTTCGGCCTTCTTTGTCTTCACTATTAACATCTGGGTTTTTACGAATTAGCAGCGCCACTGTATCCTGAAGTTTCAGGTCTACGGCGATATCCAGTGGAGTTTTTCTTTGATTATCCTGGATATTAATTTCTGCACCTTTAGCAATCAGCAATTTTAAGATTTTTACAGTGCCATAATGTGCGGCTTTGTGCAGTGGAGTTGTGCCAGATCCATCTATATTATTGACATCTGTACCGTTGTTAATTAGCAGTGCAGCAATCTCATTGTGTCCGATCGCGATCGCTCGATACAATGGAGTTTGACCGTTCTCATTTCTAGCGTTAACCCTTGCACCATTAGCAATTAGCAGTTCAGCGATATCTTGAGATCCTCGATCGACAGCTAGGTGTAACGGAGTATTTCCATATTCGTCCATAGCGTTGATATCCAGCATTAGCAAAGCAGCAACTTCTTTTGTGGTTGCATAGTGCAGTGGAGTTCTTTTTTCACTATCCAGAATCGCCACATTTGCACCGTCTTTAATTAGCTGTTCTACCAACTCCTTAAAACCTATTTTGGCTGCATTATGTAATAAAGTTGTACCCTTGCCATTTCGGGCATTGTCTTCTTTGATGTTAATTTTTGCGCCTGCGGCGAGTAGTATCTTTGCGATCGCCTTCGATCGCGCCTTATGTAGAGGAGTCCAGCCATTTTTGTTTTTGGCATTGACATCCGCACCTTTAGCAATCAGCAACTTAGCCATTTCAGGCGATCGGGCCAAGAACAGAGGAGTTGTACATATAGTATAACACGGCTCTTGAGTTTCTCCCCAGGCGTTAATATCTGCACCTTTAGCAATTAGCGTCTGTGCCACTTTTATGCGATCGTACACCGCAGCGATGTGTAATGGGGTCCAGCCATATGCACCCTTAGCGTTGACATCTGCACCTTTGGCAATTAACAATTCTGCCACCTCTTTTGAGCCAGCAAAGTGTAGTAAATTCTGATTATTTACCCTGCTATTAGCATTAATGCCAAGATCCAGATAATGCCTAACAGTTTGAGTATCTCCCTGTTCGACAGCCTCGACAACTGCATTGGGTGTAAATCCAATCCGGTTAAGGATCGGATATTTAAAGTGATTTAAAACAGCAACACTAACAATAGCAGCAATTCCTATTTTGAGGCGTTTTTCCCATTGCGTCGATGAGCGATCGGATTTAACGCTAACTATTCGAGGATGGCGCAGCAATTCAAGCGCTTCTTTTGCCGAGTTAAAGCGGTTTTCTAAATCGGACGCGATCGCTTCTTCTAACCAATCGGCAAATGCTGCTGAAATCTGAATTTGAGAGCGAAAATCTTTCTCTAGTATATTTGTTGGTAATTCGGCGGGGGAACGGTGGGTTAGTAAATACAACAAGGTCGCTCCTAAACCATATAAATCTGTTGCAGGTACGGCTTGTCCGAGAAATTGTTCTGGAGCCATATAACCATAGGTTCCCACTACGGTACTTCCTCGCATTAAAGTATTGTAATAAGTGTTTTGCACTGCTCCAAAATCTACTAAGCAGACTGCCCAGTCTTTTTCTTTGTGGGAATCGATCGGCGATTTGAAAACAATATTTTCTGGTTTAATATCCCGGTGGATAACTGGTGGTGTCTGTGAATGGAGATAAACTAAAATATCCAAAATTTGTGTGGCAATGCGTTGAATTTCAGGTTCACTAGCGTGCCAGCCATTTTCGACTAAACTGGCTAGAGATTGCCCTTGGGCCAGTTCTTGTACTATATAAAAACAACGGTTATCGGGAGTATCGACATAAAAATAATCCAAATAACGCGGAATTCCCGGATGATTCAATTTTGATAAAACATTGGCTTCTCGTTCAAATAGTTCCAGGACTTTCCAGTCATTCATCTTCTGTAAAGACAAAGCTTTGAGTGCGACTCGCTGGTTTGTTTTGAGGTCAACGGCTTCGTAAGTTGTGCTACTACCGCCTTCTCCAAGCAGATTTTTAATCTGATAGTGGTTGACTAAGTTATGGGGAATTTGTGAAATAATATCCATAGCATTATCCTGGGTTGATGAGTACCAAAAAACATTTTCTATTGGAATTTTTGTAATTCAAATTTTGAAAAATTTATGCAATGTAAATTGAGTGTTTGGGTATATTTCAAACAAGTCAATAGAAAAGTCAATGACTGACTCTGTATATTTGCTTAAATTTCAATTACCGTATTTCTATGGATAGCTTACCCAGGATTTTGGAGTGTCATATCACCTTTGGCGAAAAATTACGTACGGGATCTCGATCGTAATCGATCCGATAATCATAGCCGGCGCGATCGTAAATGCCTGCAAGCAATTCCGGCAAATTAACAATAGGTTCTACATCTTCTTCGCGCAAAGGAGGTTGTCGCTCTTTTTGAGATGCTAGCCAACGTTGGTAGGCTTCTCTATCGCCACTTTTTCTCTCAGCGCCCTCTGCGTCCTCTGCGGTTAATCAAAAAAATTAGTGATTTTGAATACAATTCCCGACTAAACAGTCGATCGAACTCCTCAATTTTCGATGCGGATCTAAAATTCACCTAAAGTTCGACGCCCTTTGGCAAAACCCTTCCTAAGATAGAAGTTGGGGGACGATCGGTCTCGTAGCCGATTCAGGAGCAAGTGTCAAGGACTCCATCGAACCCAAATCTAGAGCCGCAAGACAGGGAGGACATCAAAATCATGGTAAACGCGCCGACAGGGGAAACCCGCCTGGGCCCGACCGATCAGGTGCAAGCCTTAGACCGCGATTGCACAACCCTATCTCGTCACGTACTCCAGCAACTTCACAGCTTTTCAACAGATGCTCAGGATCTCAGCGCGCTGATGAATCGCATCGGACTAGCTGCCAAGCTGATCGCGAGGCGGCTCAGCAGAGCCGGATTAATGGCAGATGCCTTGGGGTTTACAGGGGCTACGAACGTGCAGGGAGAATCCGTCAAAAAGATGGATATCTATGCCAATGAAGTGTTTATCTCGGTATTCCAGCAAAGCGGACTTGTGTGCCGCTTGGCTTCGGAGGAAATGGAAAAACCCTACTACATTCCCGAAAACTGTCCGATCGGGCGTTACAGTCTGCTCTACGACCCCATAGACGGTTCTTCCAATCTTGACATCAATCTCAATGTAGGTTCCATATTCAGCATCCGCAAGCAAGAGGGGGACGATGAAGACGGTTCTGCTTCCGACTTGCTGCAACACGGACACAAACAAATAGCGGCCGGCTACGTACTCTACGGCCCGAGTACCATGCTGGTTTATTCGATCGGTCAGGGTGTTCATTCCTTTACCCTCGATCCCAGTTTGGGCGAGTTTATTCTAGCTAACGAAAACATTAAGGTTCCCGATCGCGGCCCGATTTACAGCGTTAATGAAGGCAACTTCTGGCAGTGGGAGGAATCTTTGAGAGACTACATTCGCTACGTACACCGCAGCGAAGGCTACAGCGCCCGGTACGGCGGGGCTTTGGTGGGAGATTTCCACCGGATTTTATTTCAGGGAGGCGTGTTTTTGTACCCGGGAACGGTGAAAAACCCCGAGGGCAAATTGCGCTTGCTCTACGAATCGGCTCCTTTGGCGTTTTTGATGGAGCAAGCCGGCGGGCGCGCCAGTACAGGTATTCAAGACATCTTGGATGTAGTGCCGACCAAGCTGCACGAGCGATCGCCCTTGATTATCGGCAGTAAAGAAAATGTAGCGATGGTCGAGTCTTTTATTCAAGATCGAGCGCGCAATCCTAGAACAGTCCAAAAGTGAAGGAAGAAGGAAGAGGGAAGAAGGAAGAAGGAAGAAGGAAGAGGGAAGAAGGAAGAGGGTTTTAACTTATAACTTTCGACTCCCAATTACCAATTCCCCATTGCCAATTTTCAATTTTCAATTTCCAATTTTCAATTTCCAATTTCCAAGTCCCAATTAACAGCTATCAAATTGTAGGAGTTACAGTAATGACAGCAACACAAACGAATCACCTGTTAGAAATCAAAGAAATTGGCCAAAGTATCTGGATGGACAATTTGACTCGCGATCTGATCGAGTCCGGCGAACTAAAACAGATGATTGAAAGTCGGGGACTGCGCGGGATTACATCTAATCCGGCTATTTTTGAGAAAGCGATCGCGGGTAATGTGATTTACGACGCGGATATCGAAGCGGGCATCCGGGCGGGTAAATCTGTAATGGAGATTTACGAATCTCTGGTATTTGAAGATATCCGCAACGCTTGCGACATCTTCGCCCCCGTTTACGCAGAGTCGAAGGGTTTGGACGGTTACATCAGTATCGAAGTGCCACCGACGATCGCCAACGACACAGAAAGCACGATTAGCGAAGCCATACGCTATTACCAAGCCCTCGGCAAAGAAAACGTGATGATTAAGATTCCGGGAACCGCTGAAGGTTTGCCCGCAGTCGAGCGAGTCATCAGCGAAGGCATTAACGTTAACGTGACTTTGCTGTTCTCGGTTGACAGCTACGTCGAAACCTTCTGGGCTTACATTCGCGGTTTGGAAGCGCGGGTGGCTAAAGGTTTGGATGTGAGCAATATTGCTTCTGTTGCCAGTTTCTTCTTGAGCCGGATCGACATCAATGTCGATGGCAAGATTGACGAGAAACTCAAAAATGTCACAGATATTTCCACAAAAGCCAAACTGGAAGCGGTGAAGGGGAAAATTGCGATCGCCAATGCGAAGGTAGCTTACCAGAAGTATAAAGAGATCGTAGCGAGCGATCGCTGGCAAGCTTTAGCGGCCAAGGGAGCGAAAGTACAGCGCTTGCTGTGGGCTTCCACCAGCACCAAAAACCCCAACTACAGCGATGTCATGTACGTCGATGAACTAATCGGCCCCGAAACCGTTAACACTTTGCCGCCGAACACCGTTGAAGCTTGTTTCGATCACTGCGATGTCGCACCCCGGATTGAGAACAACGTTGCAGAAGCTTACACCCTGATCGAAAGTCTCAAAGATCCCGACATCGACATCAACTTGGACAAAGTGATGGAAGACTTGCTCCTCGACGGGATTGCAAAATTTGTCGGGCCGTTCCAATCCCTGATGGATTCCTTGCAAGAGAAAGTCCAGAAGTTGTCACCCGTCGCTTAGGCAGATATCTGTATCCTGAAAGGCAGAAGCATTTAGGAATCGGAATAGATAATTATTTGGGTTCTTAAATGCCGAGTTTTAAATCCTCTCTAGGGATTTTGAGATTAATGGCTCTCTGAGTTCCTAGAGAGCCAAATCATCTGCCTCCTCTAGCAGTATGAAGAACCGATTAATTCTCTCACCCAGCAACTAGCAGAAATGACCGCAAACTATCATGGTGTCTTGGCAGGGTTAACACCACTAGAACAAGGAAAATAAATAATGGTAACGCTACTTGAAAATCCACTGCGGGTCGGTTTGCGAAAAGAACGGGTGCCGGAACCACAAATTCTGGTAATCTTCGGAGCTTCTGGGGATCTCACCCAGCGCAAACTGGTACCTGCAATTTATCAGATGAAGCGCGATCGGCGCTTGCCACCGGAAACTACAGTCGTGGGAGTAGCCCGTCGCCCTTGGAGTCACGATTACTTCCGAGAGCAAATGCGCGAAGGTATTGAAGAATTTGGTGGCGGCATTGGCAATGAAGAATTTTGGCAAGATTTCGCTCAAGGTTTGTACTACTGTCCCGGCGACATTGACAACCCGGAAAGCTATCAAAAACTCAAAGCTTTCTTAGCGGAACTCGACGAAGAAAGGAGAACTCGCGGCAATCACATATTTTATCTCTCAGTTTCCCCCAACTTTTTCCCAGAAGCAATTAGGCAACTGGGCGCGGCTCAAATGCTGGTCGATCCAGCAAAACACCGCTTGGTAATTGAAAAACCCTTCGGCCGCGACTTGAGTTCGGCAAAAGCTCTCAACCGAGTCGTGCAGCAGGTTTGCCAAGAACAGCAAGTTTACCGGATCGACCACTATTTGGGTAAAGAAACTGTTCAGAATTTAATGGTATTCCGGTTTGCTAACGCGATTTTTGAACCCCTGTGGAATCGGCAATTTGTCGATCACGTACAAATTACAGTTGCAGAAACAGTAGGCGTAGAAGACCGGGCCGGTTACTACGAATCATCTGGGGCGTTGCGGGATATGCTGCAAAACCACTTGATGCAGATTTTCTGTCTGACGGCGATGGAACCGCCGAATTCCTTGGACGCTGACAGCATCCGCACCGAAAAGATGAAAGTTCTGCAAGCAACTCGCTTGGCAGATTTGAATAACTTGGACTTCTCAGCGATTCGGGGTCAATATTCCGCAGGTTGGATGAAGGGCAAACAGGTGCCGGGATATCACGAAGAACCGGGGGTTGCTCCCAACTCGACAACCCCGACTTTTGTGGCGATGAAGTTTATGATTGACAACTGGCGCTGGCAGGGAGTGCCTTTTTACCTGCGAACCGGCAAACGGTTGCCGAAAAAAGTTAGCGAAATTGCGATTCAGTTCCGCGAAGTTCCGCTGCTAATCTTTCAGTCCGCGGCCCAACAAACTACTCCTAACGTTTTGACTATGCGCGTGCATCCGAACGAGGGGATTTCGCTGAGGTTTGAGGCGAAAATGCCGGGGCCGGATTTGCGGACGCGGACGGTGGATATGGATTTCAGTTACGGTTCTTCCTTTGGGGTGACATCTTCGGATGCTTACGATCGACTGTTAATTGACTGTATGCTGGGCGACCAAACTTTGTTTACCCGTTCTGATGAAGTGGAAGAAGCTTGGCGGGTGGTAACACCGGCGCTGATGGAGTGGGAATCGTCCAACGACCAAGATTTGGTTCCTAAATACGAAGCGGGTACTTGGGAACCTGCGGAAGCAGAACTGCTAATTAACAGAGACGGCCGCAAGTGGCGCAGACTTTAAGAGTAATTAGTCAGCAGTTATTAGTCATTAGTTATTGGTCAGCATTAGTATTAGTGATTAGCTAATAACTACTAACTAATAACTACTAACTAATAACTAATGACTAATGACCCATGACTAATAACCAATGACTAATGACTGATCACAAGGGAGAGAAGATTTATGACGATGACACCTATGAAAGCTCCGCCTCTGGTTTCGCTGCAAAATCCTAAAGATGTGTCGCTCGACCAGATAGAGGCAGAATTGAGTCAAATTTGGGAAAGTTACAGAGAATCTGGGTCAAAGGGGGATGTTCCGATCGCTAGTAGGGCAACAACTTTTACTTTTGTAGTCTACGAACCCGAAGAAACTCAGCGGTTATTAGCGGATCTGGGGTTTTACGACGGGCCGGTGGACGGTATTACCGGGCCGATGACGGCATCTAGCATCAGGGCGGCTCAAAAAGCTTACGGGCTGCCGAGAACTGGCAAACCTAACGCTGAATTGCTGGCGACTTTGCGGGAAGAAGTGGCTCGCAAAAATTCCAATGGCGAGGAGATGGGATCGAGTGGTTTGGGTTCCGGGGGTTCGGGGGTGGCTGACGCGATCGTGGCTGCCAATCCCTGCCGGATTATTGCTCTGTGTCCGACGGCGGGGGAAGATACGGGCGTGCAGGCTCAAGTGGCTGCTTATTGTCCGGTTCACAAGCGCACCACCGGCAATCTGATCTGCTGCGAGTACATTACGCTCCGGGGTACGGAAGCGGCGCTGGAACGGGTGAGCGGCATCGTGACGGCGTTGACGATCCCGGATTTGCCGACGCTGCTGTGGTGGAAAGCGAATCCTGATGCCGATCGAGGTTTGTTCCAGCGACTGGCGACAATTAGCAGTTCTGTGATTGTTGACTCTAGCAGCTTTGCCGAGTCTGAAGCTGAATTGCTGTTGATGCACAGTCTGATTGAGGAGGGAATTCCGATCGCGGATCTCAATTGGCGCCGGCTGGCTGCGTGGCAGGAGTTGGCTGCTGAGGCTTTTGACGCCCCGGAACGTCGCGCTGCGATTCGGGAAATCGATCGGGTGACGATCGATTACGAACAGGACAATTCTACGCAAGCGCTGATGTATTTGGGTTGGCTGGCGAGCCGGCTTCAGTGGCGTCCGGTTGCTTTCAAACAAGAAGAGGGCGATTACCAAATCAAGCGAATTAAATTCGCGGGGCCGGACGAACGGGTTGTCGAAGCCGAGTTGGCTGCTATTCCTACTGCGGATACGGGTGATGTCCCGGGCGATTTGATTGCTCTGCGTTTGAATTCTACGAACGAAAAGGCTGACTGCGGTACAGTTCTATGTTCGGAAGTGGGTGGCTGTATGCGGATGGAAACGAAGGGCGGCGCTCAAACCGATCGGTTTAACCAGGTGAGTCCTCTATTCGATCAGGTGACGGAACACTTGCTGGGCCAGCACTTGCAGAGTTGGGGCCGAGATGTGCTTTACGAAGAAAGTTTGGCAGTGACGGCTCAAATGCTGAAGTTAGCTAAGCGGTAAAAAGAAGTTCGGCAACGGATTCTGTAACGGATGTAACGGATGTAACGGATGTAACGGATGTCAGGAAGAAGCAAGAAGGATTGAGTTAATATTCAGTGGGGCAGGCAATGTCTGCCCTACTTTTTTAGGGGTTGTGAGTTAGAAGTTATGAGTTTGAATTAATCATATTCTTTGATTCAAAACGTTAAATTACTTCCAAAAAGCCACAAAATTACCTCTCTTCTTCTCCTTCTTCCTTCGCGGTCTTCGCGTCTTCGCGGTTCGTTAAATAGGTATTATTTGAAAAGTTCGATACCAATACTCATAACTTTATCAGTTGTCTGCTTTCTGTATTTTTTGTAGCTAATCTAGAACTATGACTTTAGTAATTGCTGGCGAACGCAGCGGGGCGGGAAAGACTACTGTAACGATCGCCCTTTTAGCTTATTTAATCCGCCGCGGCTTGAATGTTCAGTCTTTTAAGGTAGGCCCGGATTACATTGACCCCATGTTTCATGCTTTTGTTACTGGTCGCCCCTGTCGGAATTTAGACCCGGTATTAACGTCTGAATCTTATGTAAAAAAGTGTTTTTCTCGTCATATTCAAGATGTCGATTATGCCTTAGTTGAAGGGGTGATGGGACTATTTGATGGAGTGAGTCGAAGGAATCAGGAATCACGAAGGCACGACACGGATTTTGACACGGATACACGGATTAATTATCGAAAAGAAGAAGGCAATTATGATTTTTCCTTTGCTTCTACGGCTCATGTGGCTTATTTGCTGAATTTGCCGGTATTGTTTGTGATAGATTGCAGCAGGCTGTCTGGCTCTGTGGCTGCGATCGCTCACGGTTTTCGTTCTTTTAACCCTGACCTTAAATTCGCTGGTTTGGTGCTGAATCGGGTGGCGAGCGATCGACATTTGGAACTGCTTCAAGATGCTCTCAAACCGCTCAATTTACCGATTTTAGGCGTTTTGCGTAGGGACGAGGCTGTTACTATTCCCGATCGACATTTGGGTTTGATTCCGGCTGAGGAGTTGCCGAATCTTCATGCTGCGATCGATAAGTTAGCGGATTTGGCTGCTGTTAGTTTTGACTGGGAGCAACTTTTGCCTTTGTTGGCTGCAACTCGAAATGAGGGGGGTGAGGGGTCAGAGCAACTTTCGGGTAGGCACGGTCTCCCTTCGGGGATTATAACTCAAAAAGATGATGTTGTCAACTGTTTGGGAAAACAATTTGGAGTGAGGATTGCGGTTGCGCGCGATCGGGCTTTTAATTTTTACTATCAGGACAATCTTGATTTGTTGGAAGAGTTGGGTGCGGAGTTGGTGTTTTGGAGCCCGCTTGATGACTCGGTTTTTCCTAACAATGTGCAGGGGTTGTATTTTGGCGGCGGTTTTCCCGAAGTGTTTGCTCAAAAATTGAGCGGTAATGTTTTAATTCGGGATGCGGTAAGAAGTGCGATTTTTTCGGGAATGCCGACTTATGCGGAGTGCGGCGGTTTGATGTATTTGTGTGATTCTATTGTAGACTTCGATGGCAATTCTTGGCCAGGGGTGGGAGTGCTGAAAACTGCTGCTGCGATGGGAAAGCGTTTGACGCTGGGATACCGAGAAGCTGTGGCGGTGAGGGATAGTTCGGTGTTAACTGCTCTTGATGAGGTTTGGGGACATGAGTTTCATCGATCGCATTTAACTGTGCAACCGAGTAATCCAGTTTATCACAGTTGGAGGTATGGGAAGCGGGGGGAGGTTGAGGCGGTTGCTGAAGGTTGGGGAGTTTGTCAAGTGCACGCTTCTTATTTGCATTTGCATTGGGGTGCTCGTCCTGATATTCCGGCTCGTTTTTTGCAGCAGTGTGCTGAGTTTGATTGTAAGGGTAATTTGGGCGATCGAGAAAGCAAACTAGATTTTTTTATTTAATTAATTAACCGCAGAGGCCACAAAGGACACACAGAAGAGAAAAGAGACGAGTTACTGTATTAGAATATTCGTGACGGATCAAGCTAGAGATGTTGGGATTTATGAGCGAATCAATTTCGACTAAGCAGTTATCCGCACAATGGGTGACACCGGAGAATTTTCGGAGTTACGGTCAAGTTATCTTTCCGGCTGTTGATGGCAAGTCTTTCGATGCTGAGGATGCTCAGTTAAAATTGCAAAATGGCATTCCTAGATTTTACATTATGCGGCTGCACCATAAAGGTCGCAAGTTTGGCAAAATTACACGACACGTTCAATGTACTCAGTGTTTGGGTTCGTTGGAGGGGAAGGATTGGTTGATGGCGGTTGCGCCTCCTGGGGATAGCTATAAACCGAGTTTAGAGGATATGGCTGCTTTTCGGATTCCGGGCAATTGTTTTATTAAGTTAGATGTGGGAACTTGGCACGCTGGGCCGTATTTTGATGCGGATTTTGTTGATTTTTACAATCTGGAGTTGAGCAATACTAATGTGGTTGACCATTTTAGCTTTGATTTGGTGAAAAATCACAATCTGGAGTTTGAGATTGTGTGATGTTGGCGATTTGTAGTTGCGCTTTTTTGTGGGTGATCATGGTTATAGGCGGGTTTTTTGAGTAAGATTTTTTAACCGCAGAGGGCGCAGAGGACGCAGAGGAGGAGAAGGAGGGGGTTCGCAAGTGATTGGGAAATTCTTTTGGTCTCACTAGGCTGAGTAGCAACTAGGAAGGATCGCGTTTACAAGTGTTAAATTTAGGTGCAATTGTCATGCCTGAGCAAAAGTATAGCATTGTTCTGCGCCAATGTCGTTTGTTAGGTGCGATCGACGATCGCCCAACGGTTGATATTGCTATTGAGAATGAGCAAATAGTCGCCGTTTCGCCGCACATCTCAGAACTTGGGGAACGCGAAATCGACATTCAAGGCAATTTAGTTAGTCCTCCTTTTGTCGAGTCGCACATTCATCTCGATTCGGCTTTGACTGCGGGGGAACCGCGATGGAATCAAAGCGGCACTTTGTTCGAGGGAATTCAAATCTGGGGGGAACGCAAGCAAAGTTTAACTCTGGATGATGTCAAAAAACGGGCTGTAGAAAGTTTAAGGCTGCAAGCGTCTCAAGGGATTTTGTTTGTCAGGAGTCACGCTGATGTTAGCGAACCGACGCTGACTGCTTTGCAAGGACTTTTGGAAGTTCGAGAACAAGTCAAAGATTGGATGACTCTGCAAGTTGTGGCTTTTCCCCAAGACGGGATTTACGGAAGTCCAGAAAATGACAAACTTTTAGAGAAATCTCTGGATATGGGTGCGGATGCTGTGGGCGGGATTCCGCATTATGAGTTGACGCGGGAAGATGGGGTGAAGTCGGTTGAGCGAATATTTGAACTTGCTGAAAAATACAATAGATTAATAGATGTTCACTGCGATGAAATCGATGATGAACAGTCGAGGTTTTTGGAAGTTGTAGCAGCTTGTGCGATTAGAAGCGGGGCGGGCTCGCGGGTGACAGCTAGCCACACGACGGCCTTCGGTTCTTACAACAATGCTTATGCTTTTAAGCTGATGGGAAGTTTGGCAAAATCGGGAATTAATTTTATTGCCAATCCTTTAATTAATATCACCCTACAAGGCCGCGCTGATACTTATCCCAAACGCCGTGGAGTTACGCGGGTTAAGGAGTTGTGGCAGCAGGGATTGAATGTGAGTTTTGGCCACGACTGCGTGCAAGATCCTTGGTATAGTTTAGGTACGGGAAATATGTTGGATGTCGCTCATATGGCGGTTCATGTTTGTCAGATGACGGGAATGGCTGAGATTGCAGCTTGTTTTAATATGGTCACTGTGAACGGTGCTAAAACTCTCAATCTGGGAGATGATAATTATGGGATAGATGCGGGGAAACCTGCAAATTTGATTGTGTTGGATGCTGAGGATTGTTACGAGGCAATTAGGAGGCGCGCTGCAGTTCGGTATGTGATTTCGCGGGGAAAGTTGCTGGCGGAAACTGAACCTGCTAAAATTAGTTTTTATCCGGTTTGAAAAACAATATTTGAAGCTGTTAAATTGTGAATCAAGGTGCTATTCCCGATGAGAGTCCCAGAAATTTACCAGAGCAATTGCTCCGGCAAGATGCTAAGGCTGGTAATTGCATAGTAATTCATTGCGGTACAGATAGATTGTTGGGGGATGCACCGAGACTTATTGCTGTTTATGGCGGGAATTCTGAAGATTGGGATAAAATGACAAGTATTGAGGCTTTTGAAATTAATGGAGCTTTTGTACAAGTCCATTGGTTTCGGAACAGTCAGACTCTTCAAGATGTGGAGTTTAAGTTCAAGCGACAGTATCCCAAAACAGCCCCTAAAAATCTGTAGGTAATCAAGTTATGAAAATTCGTTGTATTGCTAATACGGGTGAATCTCTGCCTGAAACATATATAGATGCGCCACGCGGTTATACTAGAAAAGTTGAGTTGCCACTAACTATAGGCAAGGAATATGTTGTTTATGCTATCCGAGAATGGAAAGGCACTATTTGGTACTACATCTGTAATGATAATTACAGCTATTATCCTATCCATAATGCGGCACCGCTGTTTGAAGTGGTTGACAGTAGGGTTTCTAAGTATTGGCGGTTTGAACTTTCGCCCAATGGTTTGTTAATGATAGCGTTTGAGCAGTGGTTTACTGACCCTTATTTTTATGATAAGCTGACGGATCAGGAAGAGGCGGAGGTTGAGATTTTTGAGAAGGTTAAGGAATTGATGGATGCTGAGGATTTTACTTTGCCTCCGCTGAATGTTGCCGTTGATAAGTTGCGGGAAACTGTCAGTGTTTGAGTTGGGAAAGTGCGCTAGTCAATTTATTTCTTTACCAGCTTGACTCAGATAGCTTGAAATGGTATCAAAGAGGAATAACCAGAATTGGGGAATAAAAATGAACGAAAAAAATGAACTAAAGAGAAGCTATGAGATACTAAACGGCGAGGATGATGTTTTGTTATTGGGTAAAGCTACTTTTACGGTGCGCCGATTGAAAGAGCTAGCGGCTAGCCAGTTTAGGAAGATACTTGATATTAGGATTAAGGATGGCCTGGTTGATTTTTCTGACATGATGAGAGAGCTACAGATTAATGAAGAAACCCAAATTATGGGAGGGAATATAAACTGGAAAACCTCTCAACAAGGAATCGATTGTCAACTTCTCAAAATTGGTTCTAAAGGTTGGCAAAAAGGAAAGATTCAAATAGAAATTAATGGAGGTTTAGAATTTTCTGGGAAAACGCAGACATCTATAAAGTTTTTCCCAGATGAACCACCAAAGCAAAAATCGCCTTTAGATGATATCAGACAATCCGAGGAATACAAAAAACTCAGCAATAACAACTGACAGCCCGATCGCGCTTACAATACAATAATCGATCGCACTTATATCTGAACCTGAGATTTTAAACCGCAGATGAGGGCGGATGTACGCGGATGAACGCTGATGTTTTTTTGAGAGGGACTCATGGTAAATATAGAAGAATATGTCGATCGCACCGCTGAACTGATAAACTTACCGTTAGACCCGGAACATCGTCCAGGCGTTGTGGTAAACTTCGAGAGGATAGCTGCGATCGCCCGACTCGTTACTGAGTTTCCTTTACCCCCAGAAATAGAAGTCGCGCCGGTGTTTGAACCTTAGATTTTTAACCGCAGATGAGGGCCGATGAACGCAGATGAACGCAGATGTTTTTTAGATAAGGCTGATGCGGTTGCTACGGCAGCGGCGGTTAAATCGGGTAAGGTTACGGCTACAGTGGCGGTAAATGCTGCTTTGGAACGGATTGCTGTTAAGGATAAAGCTTTTAATTGCTTTACTGCAATCACTGCATCAAGCGCACTCGCAGCAGCCGAAAAAATAGATAATTCCATCGCAAATAACGAAAACCCAGGCCCTTTAGCAGGCGTTCCCTTCGCAGTCAAAAACCTGTTCGACATCGGCGGAATTACCACCCTAGCGGGGTCAAAAATCAACGCTGACAATCCTCCGGCTACCCAGGACGCGGCGGTGGTCGCCAGACTAAAACAAGCCGGGGCTGTGCTTGTAGGTACTCTCAACATGGATGAGTACGCCTACGGTTTCGTCACGGAAAACAGCCACTACGGCCCGACTCGCAATCCCCACGATACTACCCGCATCGCCGGCGGTTCCAGCGGCGGTTCCGCAGCAGCAGTCGCCGCCGGTTTAGTACCTTTTACTTTGGGTTCTGATACTAATGGTTCCATCCGCGTACCGGCTGCTTTGTGTGGTGTCTTTGGGTTTAAGCCTACTTACGGCCGTTTGTCTAGGGCTGGCGCTTATTTATTTTCGAGTAGTTTGGATTGTGTGGGGCCGTTTGGGCGATCGATCAGAGATATGGCGCTGCTGTACGATATCCTGCAAGGCCCGGATTCTCGTGACCCAGTTTGCACTCAACGCCCGCCTGAACTTTGTTCGCCACAATTAAATCAAGGCATCGAAGGATTGCGAATTGCTGTTGCTGACGGGTATTTCGCTACAGGAACTCAACCGGAAGCAATGGATGCTGTAGAAATAGTTGCTAAAGCCTTGACAAATGTTTTGGATTGTGGTGTGGACACCGAAAAAACAACAAACCCCCCAAAAATAGGGGGGCTTGCAACTGTCAGCATACCGGAATCCGATCGCGCCAGGGCTGCGGCATTTATCATTACCGCTTGCGAGGGGGGAAACTTGCATTTAGACAATTTGCGATCGCGCCCTCAAGACTTCGATCCTGCCACGCGCGATCGCTTTTTAGCGGGAACCCTGATCCCTGCGACTTGGTACTTGCAAGCGCAGAGATTCAGACAGTGGTACCGCGATCGAATTCGCGAAATATTCCAACACACAGACATCATCCTCGCACCCGCAACCCCGATAGCTGCCCCTGAAATTGGCGTCGAGAAAATGGTAATAGCCGGACAAGAAATCTTAGTGCGTCCCAATCTCGGACTGTTCACCCAACCCCTATCATTTATTGGCTTGCCCGTTCTTTGCGTGCCCGTACAGCGGCCCGGGGCTTTGCCCTTGGGGGTACAAATTATTGGTGCTCCCTACAGCGAAGCGGTGATTCTCCGAGTCGCTGCGGTACTAGAATCGCAAGGCATTATATCTGCCGAATCAATTTAGTGCTAATAATTCTAGGGTTTGTTGTTGCGGTGAAAGCGTCTCTTAGTCCTTCTGGCAATAGCTTTGCGCTTCTGCTTTTCCAACGGGGTTTCAAAGTGGCGGTGCTTTCTCATGTCGGGGAAAATACCCGCTTTAGAAACTTGTCGCTTAAACCGTCGCAGGGCTGACTCAATCCCTTCATTTTCGCCTATTACAACTTGGGTCATTATTTCTCCTTTTGTTCGTTAGATCAATTTTTATCATATCAAGGTTTTTGGCCGCGCAACCTGTTGAAGGTCGGGCGATCGCCAAAAACCCCAAAATTATAGCAAATCCGCTGCCATTACCGCTCTTGATTATTTAGTCCGCGCCAGCGGACTTTGTATGTGGACGCGCGAATTATATTCCCCCGGCTCCGTCGGTTTGGGCTATCAACTGATTTTCCTGCCGCAGGTAAGCTTGAATAAACGGGTCTAATTCGCCGTTCATCACATCTGCGATGGCGGTTGTTTCCACCCCAGTACGCAAATCCTTGACCATTTGGTATGGGTGAAAAACATAATTGCGAATTTGGTTGCCCCAAGCCGCCTCTACCATGTCGCCGCGAATCTCGGCAATTTCCGAAGCCCGCTGTTCCTTAGCAACCACCAACAGTCTAGCCTTGAGTAATGCCAAAGCTTTTTCCTTATTTTGCAACTGACTGCGTTCTTCCGTGCAGCGGACGGCCAAACCACTAGGAATGTGAACGATGCGGACTGCGGTTTCTACCTTGTTAACGTTTTGCCCGCCCTTGCCGCCAGCGCGGGAAGTCGTGATTTCCAAATCTTTTTCTGGAATGTCCAACTTGACGGATCGATCGAGAATTGGCATCACTTCGACGCCAGCAAAACTGGTTTGACGCTTGTCGTTAGCGTTAAAAGGCGAAATTCTGACCAAGCGGTGAGTGCCTTTTTCCGATCGCATATAACCGTAAGCGTAACGGCCGACAATTTCCAAAGAAGCCGATTTAACACCTGCTTCCTCTCCCTCGGAAATTTCCATTAAATGTACTTTGTAACCTTGACTTTCACCCCAGCGGGTGTACATCCGCAGCAGCATTTCGGCCCAATCTTGAGCATCTGTGCCGCCGGCCCCGGCGTTAATTGTCAAAACGGCGCCGCCTTCGTCGTAGGGCCCCGATAGTAATTGTTGCAGTTCCCACTGGTCGAGTTCGCGGGTTAACTGAGAAAGACTCGATGAGGCTTCTTGGAACAGGGACTCGTCGGCTTCTAACTCCAGCAGTTCTAAAATAGCTTTAGCATCTTCCAAGCTCGTTTGCCAGCCGCGATATTGGTCTAAATGAGATTTGAAGTCATTAAGTTCTTGGAGGGTTTCTTGAGCTCGATCTTGGTCGTCCCAAAATGCTGGTTGGGCGCAGATTTGCTCTAAGTCTTGAATTTTGGCTGTAAGTGCGGGGATGTCAAAGATAGTCCTGGGTTGTACCCAGTCGATCGGACAAAGTTGCGATATTGTGTTTGATGTCTAGAACTTCCACTGTTAGTTCTCCGGCGTTGTGGGGTGTATTTTTGATTTTAGCTGAAATTGGAATCTTTCAACAAAATGTTATTGCTTCTTCCTGATTAGATATAGTGCGAATCCGAACCCATTGAATTAAAAACTTTACCGCATTCAAAATTCAAAATTAAAAAAAAGTTGCTATAATCTAAAATCAGGTTAACGATCTAGATGGGAGTTAACTGCCATGATTTCCCCAGAACTAAAATTCAGCTTGCCGTCCACCGAAGACCTGCCCTGTTCGGACGATACGCCTGTGGATAACGAAGACCAGAATCTGCTGCCAAACCTATTGTTGTTTGTCCTGACCAGCATTTGGTCGGCTCGCATGGATTGGTACTTTGGGGTGGATATGGCGGTGTATCACACGACGGGAATCAGTCCCAAAGTGCCTGTCGTCCCCGACGGGTTTCTCAGTTTGGGGGTGGAGCGCCGAAAAGGAGGCAAATCTCGCCGCAGCTATGCTGTCTGGGAAGAAAACGAGGTTGTGCCGATCTTAGCATTGGAAATGGTGTCTCACAAACCCGGCGGGGAGTACGACGAGAAGATGTCGATTTATGCCGGTTTAGGAGTTTTGTACTACATTATTTACAACCCCGAATTTTGGCGGCGCGATCGGCATCAACCGTTTGAAGCCTACAAGCTGATTGACGGGCAGTACCGGCAGCAGATTGGCGAACCCTATTGGATGCCAGAAGTGGGATTGGGCATGGGGCGCTCTGGGCAAGTTATTGGGGGCATCGAGCAAGAAATTCTGGTTTGGTACGACGAGTCAGGAAATGTCTATCCCCTGCCGGATGCAGCGGCGGGGCAGATGCGCGAAGAGTTGAGGGTAGAACGACAGCGAGCCGAGGGTCTACAACAGCGAGCCGAACGCCTAGCTGAGTATTTGCGATCGCAAGGGATCGATCCCGATAACCTGCCTGAATCGTGACGTGAAATTCGATCGGCTTCACCGCATTCTTCCTTCTATTTTGTGACAACAGTCCACAGTCAACAGTCAACAGTCAACTCACTTCTTATATATACTGCGAACCTGTTGAATTGAAAGTTTTACCGCATTCGTGAGCGCATACGTCCAACCTTTTAGAACAGGAAAAACTTTTTGTGAGGTCTTCGCGAAACCAATCTCTGGCGATCGCATCTTTCACCGATTGAGTTCTCAGAGAATTAAAGCCATTTCCGTACTTTTCAATTAAAGCCAGCATTTGCGGTCTGTAAGTGTGGTTATAAATAGCGTATTTAGTATGGCTTACCCAACAGCAAGGCCAGAGTTCCGCTTCAAAACTGATGAAAATCTCTTTGGTGGCTTGAGTTTGACAGCTAATTTCTACATTGCGGTAGTAATTATTTAGGCTACCAAATTTTTCTACAGCTTGGATAAATTGGTCTCCCTGTGGATTTTTATATTGTTCCAATGATGGGGGTTGGAGTTCTTCGCTGGCTGGCTTTGATGGGATAGGCTGAGTTTGAGCGGGTGCTTGAGAGGTTTCGATAGCTATAGCTTGATACCAAGCATAATTTGCTTTTTCTGGTTGGCCCAACTGCGTCAACACTTTAGCTAAATTGCGATAAGCTCCGGCAAAATTGGGTTTAAGCTCGATCGCCTTTTGGTAATAAGCACTAGCTGGCTGCCACTGTTGCTGTTGAGCATAAAGACTGCCGACATTAGCATAAACTTCGGAAAAATTAGGCTGAATTTTGAGGGCCTTGGCGTAACAATCTGCTGCTGCTTGCATCTTCCCCAAACCTTGAACAGCATTGCCTAAAGTTTTCCAGGCTGCTGCAAAATTAGGCTGAATTTTTAGGGCTTGTTGGCTGGCTGCGATCGCCTCTGAGAGCTGTCCTTGTTTCAAACAATCCTCAGCTTGTTGGTGCAACCCAACAGCCGTCTGTGTTTGATTTTGAGGGGCTGACGCATTAGTTGTTGCTGGTTGGTTGGGGCGATCGCTCTTAGCATCTACCTGAGAGTTTTCTGCCTTCTGAGGCTGTTGATTGGCGGACTCTTTGTCATAAATCTCTTTCGCCACAAAACGAGAGGTAGCTTTCGGTACAAACTCGACAAATCCTAGTTGTTGGGCTAAATCCCGCGCTGCTTCTACTTGGTGCTGGTTGTGTTCAAATATCAAGTAGTGCCATACAGCTTTTCCGCCAGCTTGGATAAAGGCATTAACAGATTGCATTATCCTGTCCCAGTTGGTATTTTGGCGGTAGATGCTGTTAGTATCTGCCAACCCGTCGATACTAAAAATTACGCGATCGTGTTCTCCTGTCATCGCCTGTGCCAGCCTGTGCCACCACTCAGGGTTGCGTCCGCTACCGTTGGTATACAGGCTGATATGAGGAACTCCCATGCGGTGCAAATACTCGATCGCGGGAATTGTGGTATTGCTAGTCATAGCATCCCCGTAGTTGCCACACATATACACCAAATCCAACTGAGAGCAAAACTCTTGTGGGAAAATTCTCTCAATATCCTCCATCTTTAATTCCGCCCCCGGCAAAATCGGGTTGTCGGTGCGGGGACACTGGGGACAAGCTGCATTGCACCTGGAGGTAATTTCTACGCTGACTATCCTAATATCTTCATATTTTAAGTACATGAGTTTTCTCCGATTAATTTGTGATTAATATTGAAATCGCGATCGACACAATTAGATAACAAGAGCTTTGATTAAGTGATTAAAAAGTAAAATTATACCTTATGCCTGCCGGCTCTGAACATGATATAAGTTTTTTGTATGAGGGACAGAGGAGGCGATGACGACTATCTTGATTCCAAATCTTAATTAAAAAAAAAACCGCGGCTGGATGTCGATCGAGCCGCGGTTTTTTTTAATAAGCTAAAGTTTCCATTAATCGCGGCTGTTGATAGCAATCAGCAGGCGCAGAATGAAAATGAACAAGTTGATGTAGGTCAAGTACATCGACAGAGCAGCGGGCAAATACTGGTCGTCGCGGTAGCTGCGGGGTAATATGTAAAAATCGACGATCGCAGCGCCGGCAAATATAAACACGCCGATGCCAGAAATGCCAATTTCCAACCAGGTTGGGGTGTAGACGCCAAATAGTGAGAGCAGAAACTGACCGCCAACGACGACTAACAAAGCAATCACACCTAAACTGATAGTTTTGGTGAGGGCCATGCCGTCTTGTTCAGAAAGGTTGGAGCCAATTTGGCGGGCGGCGATAAAGGTAATGCCGCATCCGAGAGCTGCAAAAGCGATGCCGGAGATGCCGACGCCTTGGGTTCTGAGGGCTGTAAATACCAATCCGCTGAGAGTGTAGCCGGAAAGCAGGCTGTAGGTTGCCAGCAGGGGCAAAGCGGTGTTTTTATTGCCTTGTTCGGCGGCGCCGCGGGCGATGAAGAAGAGAATTAATTCTACGACGATCGCGGCGATGAATGTGGGAAAGAAGATCCCGGGATAGTTACGGATCACTCCGAGGCCGCCGTAGGTGCCGACAGCAGTTAAGACAAGTCCGCCGCCCACGAAGGGGAGAGCGTTGGAGATGACGTTCGGGCCTACCAGCGCGTGGTTTTTGGCCTCGCGCACGGCTTCGCGGAAATTGCTAGTGTTACTCACGAGGATTTACCTAATTTTGGCTGAGAATTGCTATCTATCATTTTGACAGCTTTACACTTTGTTTGCAAAATCTGAAAGAGTTTAAAGATTTGATAAAGAAGGGGAGTGAAATCACTCCAAACCAGGGATCGATTGTTTATAATCGACTGCGTACAGGTCTGTGCCGTGTTGCTGTGTGGCACCGTTGCGCCTCGCTGCAAAGCTATAGAGTTTAAAGGACCGGCGCTATCTGCAGCCAAGGGCTAGCTTAAAGTCGATCGAATCACAGATAGCTGAAGTCAATCTATTTGGGAGGGGGGATTTACGATTGGGGATTAAGGAGTATATGCTAGAGGCAGGGGCCACAGTTGATTTTAGGTTGTTGATTTGCGACTTAGTTGAAACTAGGGACCAGAAACTTCAATAATCTAAAATATAAAATATAAAATATAAATAAAATCTAAAATCTAAAATCGGTTCCGTTAATTGCTAAGGTAGCTCAGACAGTAGCTCAGGCAGAGGATACCGATAAAATTAATGAAAAGATTGAGTTCTATCGACAAACTGCTAAATAGGTAATGTCCAATGCCCACCTTTTTTGAACGCAAATTATTGCCCCCTACAGCCGGGATTTTATTGGCTGTCGCCGCCGTTATTTCCAGCGGTCAAGCTGCAGTTGCAGCTAATGTCCGAGCCGTTTCTACCGCTGCTTCATGGCAGGGTTCAGAAAATTTGCTGCTGGCTCAGACCGGTCAAGCCCCCCAAGGTACAACTTTTTCAACCCAGAACCGGGCAACGGTAAGGCGGGAGCCTCTGCGGGTAAGAATTCCTGAGCCTTCGACGGTGGTAGGGTTGGGTTTAGTTGCGGGTTCGCTGGCGCTGAGTCGCCGGAGAGTGAGAGTTAAAAATTAGACTTTTTTTGGCAAAAAGTCTAATTTTTTGATTTTTAACCGCAGATAAACCGAGATAAATCCGGGTATCAGGATTTTAGCCGATCGCGTCGCGCAGAGCATTTTTAGTCATAGCTGCGATCGACTGTTCGGTAGCTTTCGGCAAGTGATAGTATTTCCCTCCAGAAGTCTTGGCCAATTCCTTCGCAAAGCCAGTCGAAATAAACTTGCTCTCGGTATCAATCACCAGCAACTGCATTCCCAACCCGCGAATTTTGGCAGCAATTTCTAACAATTCCTGCTTAATATCAGGCTTTTCTCCATCTACAATCGGTTCGCCCAAAGAACGAGCCAAAGGAATATTGCCGCGTCCGTCAGTAATGGCGACAATCGCAACTTGACCGATATCTCCAGACTGCCGCGCGTTGACTCCCACCCGCACTGCTTGAGTCAAACCGTGGGCCAGGGGGGAACCGCCTCCGCAGGGCAACCGTTCCAAACGCTTGCGGGCCAAGGCTATCGAGCGAGTCGGCGGTAGCAGCACTTCTGCTTGTTCTCCGCGAAAGGGAATGAGAGCAACTTGGTCGCGGCTTTGATAAGCTTCTGTGAGTAGCTGCATGACTGCACCTTTGGCCGACTGCATCCGGTTGAGCGCCATCGAACCGGAGGCATCGACGACAAATACGACTAAAGCTCCAGCTTTTCTGGCCAAGCGCTTCGCCCGAATGTCTCCCTGTTCCACAAATACACGGCGCTCAACCCCCCCTTGCCCCCCCTTGCTAAGGGGGGGTTGACTCGCCTGTTGCCCCCCCTTGCTGGAGGGTTGGGGGGCGTTAGAATTCCTGTCGCGGCGGGCTTTTTGGTAGGGTGCGGCGGCTCTGAGGGTGGCGTCAACGGCGATGCGGCGGACGGGGCCTTTGGGTAATACTGGCTTGACGTAACGGCCTCTATCTTCCGAGAAAATGGTGCTGCGGCTGCCCGATTTGCCTTGGCGGCTGGCGGCTTGGGCGAAGAAAAGCACGCTGGGGTCGAGAATTACGCCTTCGGGGTCGAAGAGAAATTCTTCGGGAATGGTATCTTTTTCTGGTTCTTCTTCAGGTTCCGGGTTGTCTTCATCCTCTTGGTCTTCTTCGTCTTCTTGCTCGTTTTCTGGTTCGTCTTGTTCTTGTTCTGACTGCTTTTGGGGAGGCGGTGGGGGGGGAGGAGGAGGAGAGTTTTCGTCTGGGGGAGTTTGGATGATGGTGGCGCGGGGTACGATGACTAATTCTACGGCGCGGCGCAGGTCTTCGGCGTTAACTTCTGTGCGTCCCTCCATGGCGGCGGCGGCTTTGGCGACGCGGACTGCGAAGATTTCGGCGCGGTGTCCTTGAACGCCACCCCGGATGGCTTCTTCTACTAGGTAGGCAATTTGTTCGCGTTTAATGCTGACATCTTTGAGCCATTCTCTGGCTAGGATGATTTGGGTTTTGAGGTTGTCGGTGTCTTCGCTGTATTGATTGAGAAAGTCTTGGGGGGAACGGGAGTAGGATAAAGCTTGTTCTACTGCATAGACTCTTTCTTCTATTTCGAGTGCTGCATCGGCTGAAAGTACGATCGCGATGCGATCGAGCAAATGTTCTCTGAGCGGCCCTTCTTCGGGGTTGTAGGTGGCGATAAATAGAGGTTTGCAGGGGTGTTGGAAGCTAATGCCTTCGCGCTCTATTTGGTTGCGCCCTTCGGTTAATACTGTTAGCAATTGGTTGGAAATGTTGTCATCGAGGAGGTTAATTTCGTCTACATATAGTACGCCTCGATTTGCTTGGGCTAGGAGTCCGGGTTGAAATACGGTTTGACCGAATTTTACTGATTGTTCGACATCGACTGAACCTAAGAGTCTGTCTTCCGTGACACCCAAAGGAATTTGAATGAATGGTGTGGGAATTATTTCAGTAGTTAAGGAATTACTATCGGTGGTGTGGGTATCTTGCCCGCCATTTTCTGGTAACAAGCCTGATGCCTGTTCTGCAAGAATATCATTAGGTTCGGCGTTGCAAAAAGAATCTTTAACAATTTCAATGGGTGGCAGTAATGAGTGCAAGGCGCGGGCCATTACTGATTTTGCTGTGCCGCGGCGGCCTGCGATCGCAACTCCTCCCAATCCGGGATCGACTGCTGCTAACAGCAGAGCTAATTTGATTGCTTCTTGCCCGACTACGGCGGTGAGGGGAAAGGCTGTGGTGGAAGGGCTAAGGTTGGCTGCGGGCATAGGATTTTCGGATGTAAAAATTTGAACTTAATGTTTAGCTTACTTCTTGGAGTATTTTAACTTCTTGCGGCAGAATCACGGTAAAAGTTGAGCCGACTCCTATTTCTGATACTAACTCGATTTTGCCTTGCAGCAGCGTGACGAGCCGCGATACTATTGCTAATCCCAGGCCAGTGCTTTCGGTGGGAAAGAGCTGTTTGCCTGCTTCTCCTGCTTGAAAGAAGGGGTCAAAGATGCGCTTTGTATCTTCGGGGGCGATGCCAATGCCGGTATCTGTAATTGCGATCGCCCACTTTCCGTCTCCAGCAGGGTGGCAACTTAATTCGATGCTACCAGATTCTGTATAGCGAATGGCATTGCTCACCAGGTTGATCAGAATTTGTTGCAGCCGCTGTGGGTCGGCGATTACTTGTGTTGGGGCGCAGTCGCTGGTAACAGCGAGCTTTAATCCTTTAGCATCAGCAATTGGCTGCATCATTTCTACTACGGTGTTAATTACAGATTGTACATTAGTGGGCCGCAGGTTAAGTTTAATTTTTCCGGCATTGGCGCGAGAAAGTTCTAGTGTGTCATTAATCATGCGAAGCAAGTGTCTGCCGTTGCGTAATACTCGCTCGATGTGTTCGATGCCGGGGAGGGTATCTTTGACTTCAGATTGCCATTTTTCTTTTCGCAGGAATAGTTCGGAATAACCAATAATTGAGTTGAGAGGAGTTTTCAGTTCGTGAGCCAAATGGTAGACGTTTTCTTGATGGACGCTGACAAGGCGAGAGAGTTCTTGATTGGTGAGTTGTAACTGAGTTTGGATTTGTTGAAGTTCCCGCAGCCTCTGAGCGACGTAGCTGTTGAAACACTGGGCAATTGCTTCGTCTACTACGGCATCTATCAGCCTAAAAGCTCTGAATACGTCGGCAGTGGTTCCTGCTAGCAATTCTGATTCTAACTGCGAGAATATTACTTGACGCAATAAGTGGTATTCCCGCGCTACTTCTGCAGCATCGTAGCCTTGTTCTGCTCTGAGAAATCCGTGATCTAAACTGGCTTCAATTAATAGTTTTATTTCGCTGTTTTGATATTGGGAAAGCACTGTGACCATCGCCGCCAGCAGGTGAGGTATGTGATTTTCGATTGCTGAGTGCGTTAAGGCGTCAGCGCTTTCAATGTTCCGATCCTGACGAACTGCTTCAATCCAGTTTTGGACGATAATATCGGTTTTTTCGGCGAGCACTTGGCTGTAGTCCATAATGTGTGCGTGGGGGTTGAGTGTGGCAGAGATTGCCCATGCTTCATTGTAGTTGAGCGATCGCCAGATCGCCATATCAAACTTTGGGCGCTCGCGACCCTGCCGAAAGAAGTAGTTTTGAGGTGATTTTTTCCCTGTGCTGGAGAGCTCTTGATGACTCGTTCCCAGCTTGTTGCTGCCAAAATCAGCGCTTAAATTTATTGACAGAAGAGCCAGAAAGTAGTATAGTCACTCGAACCGAGACTTTTTAATTTTTAAGTTCTATTATTTTCAGGGGACTAAATGGAAAACGTGCAAGCTGTGATTGCTGCAACAACATTTATATGTGTAGTTTTCTTAATAATTACAGAATGGATACACCTCACAGTTGCGGCATTTCTGGGAGCAGTGATTCTGGTTTTTACCCACGTAATGACGTTAAACAACGCGATCGAATATATCGGTCGTAGTCACGCCACGCTGGGCTTATTTTTCGGAGTCATGGTAATGGTAAGAGCCTTTGAGCCTACCAAAGTATTTGAATACTTGGCAACTCAAATTGTGCTTTTGGCTAAAGGCAAAGGCAAAAATCTCTTGCTGGGTATTGTCGCAATTACTACGCCAATTTGTGCAGTTTTGCCCAATGCTACGACAGTCATGCTGCTAGCACCATTAATTCCGCCAATGGCAGAAGAAGTGGGTGTAGATTTTGTGCCATTACTGATTTTAATGGTATTTGTAGCTAACAGTTCGGGACTGCTGACCATCGTGGGCGATCCGGCGACATTCATTGTCGGCGATGCTATTAACATGAGCTTTGCAGATTACCTGGTAAAGTTAAGTTTGGGCGGGGCAATTGCCGTAGGAGTGATAGTAGTTATGTTGCCTTGGCTGTTCCGCGATATTTGGCACAAGAACTTAGACGATTTGGAACATTTGCCGCGCCCAACAATTAATCACCCGCGAATCTTAGCAGTGGGGGGTGTAATTATAGCTTTCGTGCTGACATTTTTTGTAATAGGAGAGTCTCTGCCCGTGCCTATTTCACCGGCAGCGGTTGCTTTGTTGGGGGCTGCTTTGGCAATGCTTTTAGCTCACCATTCCAAAATTGATTCTGTTAATAATATTTTGCGGGATTTAGATTGGAGTACGCTGCTATTTTTTATGTCTATCTTTGTCTTGATTGGCGGTTTGGAAAAAACCGGAGTTATCGCCAGTATATCTGGAATATTAGCAGTGATTTTAGGTAAGAATATTTTTCTGGGTTCTTTAGTTTTGTTATTTTTTGTGGGTTTGATGTCGAGCGTGGTGCCAAATATTCCGTTGGTAGTGGCGATGGTGCCACTGCTAAAACAGTATGTTGTCAATACCGGGCTCGCACCTGCAGAGGTGCTGGCTCCGGATTTTGCAGGGCAGTTTCCACCTGCTGTGCTGCCGCTGTTTTATGCGATGATGTACGGAGCAACTTTAGGCGGAAACGGCACTTTGGTAGGAGCTTCTTCTAATATAGTGGCGGCGGGAATTTCTGAACTGCACGGGCGCCGGATTTCTTTTCAAACTTTTCTGCGTTACGGGCTGCCTGTGATGGCGGTGCAATTAATAACTGCGGCTATTTATGTAACTCTTCGGTTTCTGATTTGAAGAAGTCATTAGTCATTAGTCATTGGGCATTGGGCATTGGGCATTGGGCATTGGGCATTGGGCATTGGGCATTAGTTATTGGTCATTAGTCATTAGTTGGCAGTCAACAGTCAACAGTCAACAGTCAACAGTCAACAGTCAACAGTCAACAGTAATCTAAACTCCATCCAATTCTAAGGGAAAAATTACAGTGAAGGAGGAGCCAACTCCTACTTCAGAAACTAATTCGATTTTACCTTGCAAGAGATTGACTAATCGAGCGACAATTGCTAGCCCTAAGCCGGTACTGTCAGGAATGCCAGAGCTCAGGGAGTTGTCGGCTCGAAAGTAGGGTTGAAAAATCCGATCGCAGTCTTCAGGAGCAATACCAATTCCTGTATCTGAGACCGTTACTGTCCAATATTTATCTGGCAAAAGTTCGCTTTTTATTGTAACAGTACCGGCTGTGGTGTAGCGAATGGCGTTGCTGGTTAAGTTTGTGATAATTTGCTGCAAGCGCAAGCAATCTGTCACCACTTGATCGTCTGAGAGATGGCACTCCACAGCTATCTCTAAACCTTTGGCTTTCGCTAAAGGCTCGATTATTTCAACAACCGTGGCGAGTACATCTGGCAGTCTGATTGGAGCTAGCTGTAACTTTATTTGTCCGGCTCCGTACCGCGAAATTTCCAGAGTATCGTTGATCAATCTCAGCAACAGTCTGCCACTGTTGAGGACTCTATCAATATGCCCTATATTGGGAACAGAACCTTTAATTTCGGAATAGTTTTGTTGCTGGCGCAAAAACAAATCTGAGTAGCCGATAATAGAGGTGAGGGGAGTTTTTAATTCGTGAGCTAAGTGAGATAAGTTCTCTTGATTGGCGCGAACTAAGCGAGTCAGTTCTTGATTTGTAAGTTGCAATTGGTTTTGCAAATCCTTTAGTTCTTGGAATCTTTCCTGGGTAAAGGTTTGGAAACATTTAGCAATTACTTCGTCGAGCGCTGTGTCAATTAAGCGGTAAGCTCTGCTGACTTCTATGCCAGAGGCTTTGAACAATTCTGGCTCTAAAGCCTCGAAAATTACCCAGCGCAGCAAGCGGTATTCCCGCGCAATTTCTTCGGCGTCGTAGCCTTGTTTTGCCCTGAGAGTTCCGTGTTCTAAACTTTTTTCTACGAGTGTGCGAATGTCGCTCTCTTGGGATTGGGAAAGCATCGTTACGATCGCTTGCAGTACGATGGGAACGCTGTCGCGCACGCCATTGTAGGTGAGTTCTTTAGCGGTTTCGAGTTGGTCGTCGGAGCGTACAGCTTCGATCCAGTTTTGTATAATTATGTCGATTCGATCTTGCAGCGCAAGGCTAAAGTCTCTCATGGCTCAAGTAGAGAAATAAGTGGGCGATCGCATTTTATATCTCTAGGTGAGTTTAATAATTAACTTTTTGAATTGTTTGTCAACTTTTGGGCTTTGCCGAGCAAAAATAGCTACTTCTAAAGATATATTGACAAAATAAAATGCTCGTGGTATAGAATATAAATTGGCTTAAAAAGTCAAGCCTAATCCAGCACTGCGCGATCGAACCAAGCGTGTGGCTGGAGCGGAGGAACCAATTTTCGGGGCGAATCTCTACAGAATTAAAAAGCAAAGTTAAAAAGTGCCAAATTTGAGTGTAGTTTTTGATTTTGAAATCTAAGGAGAAGGACATCTCTCAGTCCTAGCCCGTCAGCTAACTTCGCAGGCATTGAGAAGAGACTGAAAAGTCAAATTTCTGAAAAAGATAGTTTGGCTTCGTCAGTGTCTCAGGTTGGTATTGTTCAAGATTCTTGTACCTGCCCTGACTCTGAAGGAGATTGAAATGTTCATACAGCTTAATTTATCTGCGATCGCACTTGCAGGAATTGCAACGTGGAAGCGGGTCAAACCCGTTGTCATCCGAGATGCAGTTTTGTTGCCGACGGCTGGTTTTGACTGCACGGGCGCCGGATTTGTTTTCAAACTTTTCTGCGTTACGGGCTGCCTTTGATGGCGCTGCAATTAATAAGTGCGGCTGTTTATGTAACTCTTCGGTTTCTGATTTGAAGAAGTCATTAGTCATTAGTTGGCAGTCAACAGTCAACAGTCAACAGTCAACAGTCAACAGTAATCTAAACTCCATCCAATTTTAAGGGAAAAATTACAGTGAAGGAGGAGCCAACTCCTACTTCAGAAACTAATTCGATTTTACCTTGCAAGAGGTTGACTAATCGAGCGACAATAGCTAGCCCTAAGCCGGTACTGTCAGGCATCACAGAACCCAGGGAGTTGTTGCTCCGAAAAAATGGCTGAAAAATCCGATCGCAGTCTTCTGAAGCAATGCCAATTCCTGTATCGGTGATGCAGATACTCCAATGTTGGTCGGGCAATAATTCGGTTTTTATGGTAATAGTACCAGCTTGGGTGTAGCGAATGGCGTTGCTCACCAAGTTGCTGATAATTTGCTGCAAGCGCAAGTAATCTGTCATAACTTGATCGAGAACTGGATCGCAGTCAACTGCGATCTCTAAATTTTTTGCTTGGGCCAAAGGCTCGATTATTTCGACAACAGTGCCGATCGCCGATCGCACATTTGTCGCAGTTAGCTGCAATTCTATGCGTCCCGCGTCGTACCGCGAGATTTCGAGAGTATCGTTAATTAATCTAAGTAATAGTCTGCCGTTGTTGAGGACTTTATCAATATGTGCCAAATTGGGAGCCGAATCTTTAACTCTAGGATTGTCTCTTTGGCGCAATAACAATTCTGAGTAGCCAATAATAGAGGTAAGGGGGGTTTTCAATTCGTGAGCTAAGTGAGATATATTCTCTTGACTGGTGCGAAGTAAGCGAGTCAGCTCTTGATTTGTAAGTTGCAATTGGTTTTGCAACTCCTGTAGTTCTTGGAATCTTGCCTGGGTATAGGTTTGGAAACAGTCAGCAATTGCTTCGTCAAGGGCAGTGTCAATTAAGCGATAAGCTCGGTTCACTTCAGCCGCTGAGCCTTTTAGCAATTCTGGCTCTAAAGCATCGAAAATTACCCTCCGCAGCAAGCGGTATTCCCGCGCAATTTCTTGGGCATCGTAGCCTTGTTGTGCCCTGACATTCCCGTGGTCTAAACTTTCTTGTATGACTGTCCGAAGGTCGCTGTCTTCTGATTGGGACAGCATAGTTACGATCGCATGCAGTACGATAGGAAGGCTGTCGCGCACGGAATCGTAGGTGAGTTGTTTGGCGGTTTGGATTTGTTCCTCGCCGCGAACAGCTTCGATCCAGTTGTCGGTAATTATGTCAATTTTATCTTGTAGCGCTTGGCTAAAATCAATCATGGCCCTTAATATAAATCAAGTCAGCCATCGCATTTTATCTCTCTAGGTTAGTTTAATAATTAATTTTTTGAAGAGTTTGTCAACTTTTTTTGGGCTTCCCCGATCGCCAATAGCTACTCCTAAAGACATATTGACAAAATTAAATGGTCGTGCTAGCTTATGTTAAATTGGCTTAAAACGTCAAGCCTAATCCACCAATGCGCGATCGAACCAAGCGTGTGGCTGGAGCGGAGGAACCACTTTTCGGGGCGAATCTCTACAGAATTAAAAAGCAAAGTTAAAAATTGCCAAATTCGAGTGTAATTTTTGATTTTGGAATCTAAGGAGAAGGACATCTCTCAGTCCTAGCCCGTCAGCTAACTTCGCAGGCATTGAGAAGAGACTGAAAAGCCAAATGTTCTGAAAAAGATTGTTTGGCTTCGTCAGTGTCTCAGGTTGGTATTGTTCAAGATTCTTGTACCTGCCCTGACTCTGAAGGAGATTGAAATGTTCATACAGCTTAATTTATCTGCGATCGCACTTGCAGGAGTTGCAACGTGGAAGCGTGTAAAACCCGTTGTCATCCGAGATGCAGTTTTGTTGCCGGCGGCTGGTTTTTTGGGAATTCTTGGCTTGTGGTGGATTGTTGCCAGCTTCAACAGCGATTTGATTCCCACTCCGTATCAGGCGTTTATAGCTAATTTAGATTACATATTGCATCCATTTTACCAGCGCGGGCCTGGAGATTTAGGCATTGGCTGGCTGCTGCTAGCGAGTTTGCGACGGGTGTTGGTGGGATTTTTTCTGGGTGCAGCAGTTGCGATTCCCGTGGGATTTCTCATCGGGATGTCGAAACCGGCAATGATGGCGCTCAATCCGCTGATTCAAATCTTCAAACCGGTGTCGCCGCTAGCTTGGCTGCCGATAGCTCTATCGATTTTTAATTTAGCAGAGCCGTCGGCAATTTTTGTCATATTCATCACGTCTTTGTGGCCGACAATTATCAACACAGCTTTGGGAGTTTCTAGCGTTTCCCAGGATTATCTCGATGTGGCGCGAGTGTTGGAAATGCCGCGCTGGAGGCGGATTACCAAGATAATTTGGCCGGCGAGTTTGCCATACATTTTTACAGGTTTGCGGATTAGTTTGGGGATTGCTTGGCTGGTGATTGTGGCGGTGGAAATGCTGACAGGCGGTGTGGGAATTGGCTTTTTTGTGTGGGATGAGTGGAGCCGTTTGAATCTGAGTTCGGTATTTTTAGCGGTGTTGGTAATTGGCATAACTGGATTGTTGCTCGACGCTGCTGTTGACAAAGTTCAGGAATTGGTAACGCATCGACCGATCATTAATCATTAGTCATTAGTCAGTTGGCAGTTGTTAGGCAAGCAGTTGTCTGTTGTCAACAGTCAACAGTCAACAGTTAACAGTCAACAGTCAACAGTCAACAGTTAACAGTCATTAGTCAAATTAAATATGAGTGACAAGTTTTCCAATGAATGGAAGCGCCGAGAGTTTTTGCAAGGAATGGGCTCGGTGGCGGCGGGAATGGCTTTATCTGCTTGTGGAATTAGCGCGGATCGATCGGCAAAAGGACTGACTGAAGAAGCCTCAGCCGTAAAGCCGATCGTCGATTCCCGAACCTTAGAAAAACCCAATTTAACCGTAGGATACGTGCCGGTTAACGATTGTGCACCATTTGCGATCGCCTGGAAAAAAGGCTTTTTCCGCAAATACGGTTTAAACGTCCAACTCAACCGCGAAGCAAGCTGGGCAACCTCCCGCGACGGCGTAATCTTCGGCCGCCTCGACGCCTCCCCAGTCGTATCCGGCGCCGTCACAAACGCCCGAATTGGCGCCGAAGGAGCGCGCCACGCACCCCTGTGCGCGGCAATGACAATTCACCGCCACGGCAACGCCATGACGATGAACAAAGCTATGTGGGATTCCGGTTTGCGCCCGTGGCACGAATATAACGGCAATTTGGAAGAATTTGGCAAACAATTTCGAGCCTTTTTTGACAGTCAGCCGTCGGAAAAAAGAGTTTGGGCAGTGGTTCTGAGTTCTGCGATTTACGAATACTTTGTCCGCTACATATCGGCGGCTGCAGGTGTCGATCCGTTCAAAGAATTTCGGGTAATTATTGTGCCGCCGCCGCAGATGGTAACTAATATCAGGATTGGCGCGATGCAGGCTTACATGGTGGCCGAACCTTGGAATACGCGGGCAATTCAAGGCAATTTGGGCGTGGGTTTTACCTTCGTGCAAGGCAAGGAAGTTTGGCTGGGACATCCCGATCGCCTTTTGGGAGTAATGCAATCATTCATTGAGGAAAATCCGAAGACTTATTACTCGCTGGTTAAGGCAATGGTGGAAGCTTGTCAGTATTGCAGCAAGCCGGAAAATCGCAGTGAAATATCGGCGCTGCTGACTGAGCGATCGTTTACGGGGGCGAAACCTAAAAAAGGGGCGATCGACAAATTTACGCGACCGGCAATAGTTGGCGACTACAACTATGGAGGGTTTGACGAAAAAGACCGCACCATACAATCGGAAGATGCAACTATTTTCTATGACATTCCTAAGAACTTGCCTCAAATACCCGGAAATCATTCAACATTTATGTGGCAGTCTCAGAGTATTTGGTTGATGACTCAAGCCGCTCGCTGGGGACAGATTAAGGAGGTGCCAAAAAATGCTGAGGAATTAGCTAAAAAAGCTTGGAGAACCGACCTTTACCGCAAGATTGTTGCCGAAATGGGGATCGATTGTCCCCAGGAGGATTACCAAGTCGAACCTGCGGAACTTTTCATTGATAAAAAGGCATTTGATCCTAGCGATCCGGTGGGTTATTTGAATAGTTTTGAAATTCGAGCAAACCGCCCTCAGTCTTTTTTTCAGTCTTAATGTTTGATATCTGCTATCTTCCTTCTACATTCCTCGCGTTCCCCCGTAGCTCCTCGATCCCCCCTAGCCCCCCTTAATAAGGGGGGAACCGGAGCGTTCAAAGTCCCCCTTATTAAGGGGGATTTAGGGGGATCGAGACTCAGCTACAAGCGAGATATACAATAACCAATAAACAATTACCAGGAACGTCAGATGACTCAATATACTGCTGCTTCAATCAACACCAATAGCCAAGGTTCCACCTCCTATGAGTTTCTGGAAATTAACAACTTGTTCAAGTCGTATAAAAGTGCTGACGGTAGCGAATTTAGCGTTTTGGAAAATATCAATTTAAGTATTGGAGAAAACGAATATATTTCGGTAATCGGTCACTCGGGTTGCGGCAAATCAACGCTGCTAAAAATAGTGGCAGGTTTGGAAAAACAGAGCGCGGGAATGGTGACACTGGAAGGAAAAGAAATTCGCAAACCGGGAGCCGATCGCATGATGGTATTTCAGCACTACGGATTGCTGCCTTGGCTGACGGTGCGGGAAAATATTCGGCTGGCAGTTGATGAAGTTTTGCAAACTCTTAGCCGTTCTGAGAAGATTAGTCTTGTCAACGAACACCTAGCAATGGTAAACTTAAATGCAGCAGCCGATAAATATCCAGACGAAATTTCCGGAGGCATGAAACAGCGGGTTGGGATTGCGCGAGCTTTGGCGATTCGACCGAAAATGTTATTAATGGACGAACCGTTTGGAGCGCTGGATGCTCTAACTCGCGGCAAGTTGCAGAAACAGGTGCTGGATATCTGGGAAAATCACAGACAAGCTGCAATGATGATTACTCACGATGTTGATGAAGCTATCTATATGTCCGATCGCATTGTACTGATGACAAACGGCCCGGCTGCGACGATAGGTGAAATTTTGTCAGTGCCGTTTGCGCGCCCGCGCGATCGCCAAGAGTTGCGCGAATCGAAGGAGTATTACGAAATCCGCAACTATGCTTTGAATTTTCTCGATCGCTACTTTACTCAAGACGAATAACACCCGACGGATCGACATAACAATTCACTTAAGAGAGGTTAAGCCTGTGAATCTCAAAACAATGTTAGCGCGTTTTGAAAGTGCATTGGGATACCAAAATTTAGCAGAAGAAATGGTGTTGCTGCCGGAGCCAACATTACCAGTTTCTAAGAAATCAAAATCCTCAAAACAGGCCAAAACCATCAATTTTATTGTCGGTTACAACAGTTCTCCCCAAAGTCAAGTAGCTCTGGATATGACCCTGTGGATGGCGCATCAAACTCGTTTAGTAACAACTAAAGAAGTCACGGTTCAAGTCGTCTACGTAATCGACGAATCGTCAAAAAGTTACCGCGAAGATACTTGCAAATTTGCTGTAGCAAATGCCTTGGCTGCACAGCAGAAAGTGTCGGATTTAGAGGAAACATTCGCCCTTAGTTGTGCCGCGCCTGCGATCGCTTTACCAACAGAAATCGAATCGGTATCCCAGCAAAAAACTTGGATCGATCCGCATTATTTTCAAGAAATTTTTGGTCAAAAGAATGAGTATGAGATAGCAGATAAGTTGCTGTGGCAAGCGCGCTGTTTGGCTGAGGAATGGCGCGGTTTATTCAAAGCTCATTTACGCATCGGGCGGGTTGCTACAGAACTGAGAAACGTGGTTGAATTAGAATCAGCAAATTTACTATTCTTGGGCTGCGATTCGGGCAACCATCGGCTGGTTAGGGAACTAGGAAATAATTTTCCCTGCTGCGTGCTCGGGATTCCTGCGGCACTCAGCTATCAGATGGATGTTCAGCCTGAAGAAAGTTTGAGCAAGTTACAGTTGGCTACAGTTATGTCTGCACATTAAACTTGTTCAGCACTTACGCAAAACTATATGTAAGGTTCGCAGTGCAAATCCTACCGCTATAAATTAGTGCGCTAAACCTTTTTTTGCGTAAGTTCTATGTCGATAAAAAATTAACAATAGTTTTCTCGCTCTAAGTCCCAACTACCAGAGAATTGGGACTTTTTTTAATTATTGAGATGTTTAAAATTACTCTTAAGTAAAATTATCCTCACTTACCTGATCATAGACAATTCGTTAACTAATTTGATCTTTCCTCGACACACAGAGCGCAGGAGTCGATCGATCGAGCGTTTGTCTTCCTCCGTCAAATTTTCGTCAAAAATAGCAGCCATCAAACCGTACCTATCGGCTAGGGTAATGTAGCCATTATGATTCACTTCGGCAAACAGCTCGGCCAAAGCAGATGGAATCAGGTGAATAGGAGTTAGCATAGGGATTAAGTCTGAATTTGACGATTGCGCGATCGGGCGTTTTTGCGGTAACAAAAGGCGATCGCACTATAAAAATTTAGAGCTGTATTGCCTTTAAAAGTGTGACAATAAACAGCCAATTTTGTGATAGTAAACAGCCAATTTTGTGAAGTAAATCACATTTAAAATTTGCGAATTAGGATAAAGCTTGCAGGTGCGTTTTAGGGAAGACCGAGCAACTGCAAACTTAAGGTTTTCTAAAGATTGAAAATCACCACTTCCTCCACAGGTTCAGCTAACTCAAACTTAAACACCCGCGAATAGAAATAGAATTCGCCGTCAAGAGTTCTTTTGATATTTTCAGCGCGGCGAAAACCGTGGTGTTCCCCTTCATAAGCAACATAAGCAACCGGCAAACCTTTAGCTTTCAATATCTCTACCATCATTTCCGCTTGATTGGGCGGAACCACTTTATCTTCTAATCCTTGAAAAAAGATAACGGGACAAGATAAACGTTCGGCGGAATGAATAGGCGAACGAGCTACATACAAATCTTTTCTTTCAGGATAAGGCCCGATTAATCCATCCAGGTAGCGCGCTTCAAATTTGTGAGTATCGGTTGCCAAAGCTTCCAAATCGCTAACTCCATAATAGCTCGCACCGGCCTTAAACACATCGCGGAAAGTAAGAGCGCACAGAGTGGTGTACCCCCCTGCACTGCCTCCGGCGATCGCCATTCTTTCGCCATCAACTAAACCCTTTTGAGCTAAATATTTAGCACCGTTAGCGCAGTCGTCAACATCGACAATTCCCCAACTATCTTGCAGTCTTTTTCTGTATTCTCGGCCGTAACCAGTGCTGCCGCCGTAATTAACATCGAGCACGGCAAAACCGCGACTCGTCCAATATTGAATTTTCAAATTCATGCTGCTAGAAGTAGCAGCAGTTGGGCCGCCGTGACTTTTGACGACAAGCGGCGGTTTTTCACCCGCAGGTGCTGCAAAATCTTGATTTTTCGGGGGATAGAAGAAACCGAAAGCAGTCAAATTGTTTTCCGTGGGAAACTCGATAGGTTCCGGTACTGAAAGATAACCGCAATCGATGCTTAAATCGCTGGATTCCCGCAATATTTCTAGTTGACTGGTTTCTAAATTTAGTTGTACAATAGCAGTCGATTCAGTCGGCGAACTTGCCAGAAAAATAACTATTTCTCCCTGCGCTTTCACCGACGAAATATCAGTGTACGGCGTCTCAATTGTTGTCAAATGCTTAGTCGTTAAATCGAGACTCGCTAAATACCACAGGCCTTGCTGAGTGTAGGTGCAAATAATTTTGCTTTCCGAGACAACGGCATAAGTAGACATTCCAAAAACCCACTGAGGAAGTCCGAATTCAGCCGCCATTTCGCACAGAGGTTCGACCTCTTGCTGTTCCCTCGGCAAGCGGGGATTGACGGTTCTATAGAAATTCCACCAGTTAGACTTGTCAGAAACAAAGTACAAAACTCCATCGGGCGACCATTCCGGTTGAAAAATCGACTCCTCAACCCCGCCAGCAACTAAGTATTTTTCACCTAAAGAACCGTCAGCATTAATTTCTGCCACCCACAATTCTGTGCCATCCCACGGCATATTTGGATGGTTCCAACAAATCCAGGAAAGTTGAGAACCGTCTGGACTTAAACGAGGGGAAGCATAAAAATCATTGCCCTGAGTTAAGATTTGAATATCTTCGCCGTTATCTAAATTAATGCTAACAATAGTATTGACAGGTTCGCCCTCACCTGCATGGTCTTCGCGCACGCAAATCAGGCGATTTCTTTGCTTGTCAACTATCGCATCTGCATAGCGACAATTAGCAGCAGGAGTCAGAGGTTCGGGTTGAGAATTTAATGTTTGAACATAAATACGTTGGTCGGCAAAATGAGAAAAATAGACAACACCGCCAGCAACTGCAAAAGCAGCGCCGCCGTATTCGTTAACCCGAGTGCGAACATTAAAAGGATGCGGTGTCACGTCGCTGATTGTACCGTCAGGAGTGCGCCGCACGAGGACACTTCTTCCCGCTTCCGAAGGCCTTCCCTCAACCCAGTAAATATCATCGCCGTCAATAGCAATTTGTCCGAGTCCGACAGTTCCTGAAACAATTAAATCGGAAGAAATAGGTGATTTCCAAGACCCGTAAGGTGATAGTGTATTCATATAGTTGAGGCAGTTGTGTTTCTCGCACAAAAAAATTAATATTTGTACTTTACACTAATTCAGTCACCGGGGAAGCAAAATGTCCAAAAAACTCGTACTAATGGATCACGACGGTGCAGTTGACGACTATCTCTCAGTCGTGTTGCTGATGACAATGGAGGAAGTCGAAACTCTGGGAGTAATTGTAACTCCTGCGGACTGCTACATTCAACCGGCGGTGAGTGCAACGCGCAAAATCCTCGATTTGATGGGGCGTTCAGAAGTTCCGGTGGCGGCGAGTACCGTGCGGGGACTCAATCCATTTCCGGTGTTATTTCGGCGAGATTCCTTTGCAGTCGATCGACTTCCCATTCTAAATGAAAAAGGAACCATTGACACGCCGTTAATATCAGAACCCGGACAAAACTTTATGGTACGAGTTTTGCAAGATGCAGCCGAACCTGTCACATTAATGGTAACAGGGCCGTTAACAACAGTAGCGCAAGCTTTAGATATCGCGCCAGAAATTGAAAGCAAAATTCAAGAAATTGTCTGGATGGGAGGAGCACTCAATGTTATCGGCAATGTTAGCAAAGATATGGAACCCGGACAAGATATGTCGGCGGAATGGAATGCTTACTGGGACCCGATAGCAATCGATAGAATTTGGCAAACCCAAATTCCCGTTGTCATGTGTCCTTTAGATATCACTAATAATGTACCGCTGACTGTAGAATTTTCCAATCTCTTAGCAAAACAGCGCAAATATCCTATTTCCGACTTAGCAGGACAGTGTTATGCCCTCGCAATATCTCAAGATTACTATTTTTGGGACATTTTGGCAACCGCTTATTTAGCGCATCCCGAATTTTACCAACTGCGAGAATGGGAAACAGAAGTTATTGCCCAAGGCATCAGCCAAGGACGCACAAAAGTTAAAACGGGAGGGCGAAAAATTCAAGCAATGGATAAAGTAGACACAGCCAAATTTTACAACTACATATTAGAACAGTGGGCGAGGTAAAAAACACAATATCGGCTAGAAGTGAGCAAATTCTCAGTACAAAACTCGCCCTGACGCGAATATTTACGGGCGCTTCTCTTCCCTCTCTTCCTCTGCGCCCTCTGCGCCCTCTGCGGTAAAAAAAACTCCTCTCAAAAATGCTGCCAATTCTATCAATTATCCCCTTAGCCCAAACCCCTCCCGCACCTCAAGAAATCCTCCAAATCCAAGAAGTGCGCCCTCTCCCCGGAGAGTTAGACAACATACCAGTATTTAACAGCAACAGTCCAGAAGTAGTGCTGCAAGAAGGAATTTTGCTTTCGACATTTCCCCCCGATGGTAAAAGATTTCCGGCGGCACATTTAAACTTTCCATTTCAAGGACGTTTCGACATATTTGCCCACCACATAGCCCGCGCACCTTCGCCGGAAGATTTGCGAAGCTTGTATCAAGGAATAATTGTTTACAATCCGGGCAATAAACCAGTAAAATTAGATATATTGCAAGCTGCGAGTTATCTCAGTCAACCCGATGCACCTTTTATTGAATTGCCGCCGCAAGTCGATAATTCAAACAGCAATATTTACGCGGGGCCGGGAAGCCGCGCTGTGAATGATATTCTCAGAGGAAGGAGACAGTCAGACTTTGGGCCTGAGTTAATTATTCCACCGGGAAAAAGCCAATTGTTGATGAATCATCCGATACCGGTGCGGGGATTGGTACCGCCGCTAAACGGTCGATCGACCTTGATGCGGTTGCGGAGCGATGGTATAGTCTATGTTGCCAGTCTGGCGATGTTTGCCCGAGTTGACCCAGAGGGAAACGGACAGGGAAACGAGCGATCGCCCAATTTAGCAGAATGGCAAAACTTATTAGACAATGGTAATATAGCCGGGCCGCGCGATCGAACTCCCACACCGCCAGAAATCACCGAAGGTCAAATAATTTACGGCAGAGTTGCCGGTGTAGCATTAGGTTCAGAATGGCGAGCACTTCTCTCAGACAACCAAGCCACATCAAACCTAGCAATTCCCCAACCCGGAACAGCATTTTCCTATCCATTAAGCAGCCTCCCGCGCGGAATGCTGGGCACAAATCAAGTGCAAAGTGCGAGAATGTTAGTTCGCTACCCAGATACAGCATACCGCGCCCACGGCAATTACGGAATTCAATACAGTCTCAGCTTGCCACTGTACAATTCTACCAGCAAAAATCAAACTGTAACTGTCGCGATTCAAACTCCAATTAAGACAGACAAATTAACTTCAGGAGGACTTAGTTTTTTAGAACCTCCGGCACCTCAAACTTTTTTTAGGGGAACGGTCAGAGTGCGCTATACTGATGACAATAAAGTGCCTCAAACTCGGTACGTGCATTTAGTGCAGCGGCGCGGACAGCAGGGGGAACCTTTGGTAAAATTAGAGATGAAATCAGGAGAAAAGCGACTTGTAGAAGTGGATTTTATTTATCCGCCCGATGCGTCGCCTCCGCAAGTTTTGACAGTGAAAACAAATTAAATTTTAGCGGCTGCTACGGGTAGGCAGACGCCTACAAAGACAATGCGTAATTAACCAGATGTGTTTTTATTTTTGCGCTGCGCGGAATTGATTTGTCCCTACTTGCTCTCGGCCAAAAAAAGATGAACTTATCTAAAAAAATCTGGATTATTGCTTGTTTTGTGTACGTTTTAATTCTTCTCAGTATCATGCTTTTAGCCGATACGGGGAACTTAGTCAACTTTCCTCTCGCTCATCCGCCTTATGACAAACTCGGCCACTTTATTTTGTACGGAATAGCATCTTTTCTGTGCCATAGAGCAACTGGAAAAAAAAATATCAATTTGTTTAATTATTCAATTCCTTTCGGACCCGCAATTTTTACTCTGTTCACTGCTGCGGAAGAAATGCTGCAAGCAATTTTACCAAATCGTAGCGCTAGTATTGAAGATTTTTTATTTAGTTTTGGCGGGATTGCAGTTTTTTATTGGATTGGAGAAGTTTGGGATAGAAAAAAAGGGCATTGATGATATAGAAGGAAGAAGGAAGAAGGAAGAAGGAAGAAGGAAGAAGGAAGAAGGAAGAAGGAAGAAGGAAGAAGGAAGAAGGAAGTTTGTAGGGTTCACAATGCGAACCGGTTGACAAGTGTCAGCAACTTTTGTCAATGGTGACTCTGCCCGCACTGGTAAAGAGATATTTGCAGCACAAACTGGAGCAACTGTCAATACGCTGGCTGCTGCGACCGCAGTTAAAATTTGATTTTTTTTTGAACTTGTTTAAGATTAGCAATTAACCGGGATTTCCCATCTCGACAATGTGTTTGAGAGCGTTTAATCACTCTCTTCCAAAAAGGTTTGTACTCGACCGTTCGGTCGCAAAACAACTCGAATTTTCGGGTTTTTGCCATTAGAAACGGCAGAAACAAACGGCTCGCCGACTAATGGCATATTAATTTGCTCGATATAATCTGCTGCTGCTTTTCCCATCGGCACAATAGTTTGAACTGACCCATTTTCATCGATCAGCACGCTGTATTCCAAAGTTTGTTCCATTCCTTCTGGAGGCTTCCAGCGTTCCTCAAAGTAAGTTCTAGCTTCTGAAACTTGAGGAATTGTATCAAATAAAGTGCGGTTTTTTTGACTCGCCGCGGCCTGGTTGTTGTCCTCGGGATCGGCTGGGGGTTGAGCATCCTCAAGAGGTGGGAGTTCGGTACTGGCGGGGGGGACAATCGGCTCGATGGGGCGGGGCGAGGGCTGCGGCGGGGGAACGGGAAATCGGGAAGCAGACAGGGAGGGCGGCAGGGGGGGCGGTACGGCGGGAGCTAGTCTCGGCGGTAGGGGGGGCAGCACGTAGGGTACTGGTGCGGGTGCTTGGCGGGCAGAAATGGGCGGTTCTTCGGGGGCGGGAATTGTGATTGTTTGCCCTTGAGGGAAAGCTGGGGCGCTCTGTGGGGCGCTGGCTGCGCTGCCGTTGGCGGGAAATAGCAGGGGTGGCTGCTGGATGGGGCTGGGTCTGTTGCTGGGGGGATTTGGGGCGAGGGCGATGGGAGGTAAGCTGGGGCTGGGCGAGGCGGCGGTGTTGATGGGCGGGGGCGGCAGGGGCGGTAAACCGGGTGTGGCTGAGGGTGTTGGTGCTGGAGGTGTCGGTAGGGCGGGAACTGGACTGGGGGAGACGCCGGCAGCTAGCTGGGGGTTTCCGGGAGCGGGGGCGAGTTGTGGATTGGCGGGGGCGGGAGCGGGGGCTGTGGCGGTTGGCGGGGAGGTGGCGGCCCGATCGAGCATTTTGATAATTCCTGTCGTCAGACCCGCGCTGGCGACCATCATTGCTGCCACCTTAAGCCAGGGTGAGGACAGCGGCCGTCGGGGCTCGCGGTTGAGGTTGGGAAGCGCCATCACTTCGGCGGCGCAGTCATCTAGTGCTGTGGCCAAGTCAAACAGTTGCAGGGTGCTCAATTTTACTACCGGCCCGGATTCTGCGGCGCTCAAGGAGCCTAAAAACAAGTTGTGGGCGAGCAAACCGCGGGGTTCTAAGCGGGGGGGAACCGGGAGGTAGGAGGTGTTCGGGGCGGAAGTTGCTAGTTCGGAGGTGTTGACGGCTCGATCGAATAGGACGGCGTTAGGCGCGGCTTGTGGCGAGTCTGGCCCTGCAGCGGTACGAGCGGTTTGAGAGTTAAGGTTGCTTTCCCAATCGCGGGATGCGCCGAGCAAGTTTTGGACGTAGGTGCTAACAGCTTCGTGGAGGGTTTCGAGTTGAATTCGATCGCCCCTGAGGGTAACGTGTTCGGTATCTGGCAGCCTGGGGTCGTCGAGTCGCAGCTCGAAACTTAAAGATTTAAACACCGGTTGGCCCGCCCAGCGAGATAGAGGCGAACTTTTGGCTGTAATTTCCAGCGTGCAAGTGGGGGGCGTGTACCGTTTGAGAACCATAGCGAAGAAGGAAGAAGGAAGAAGGAAGAAGGAAGAGGGAAGAGGAAATAACTATGTTTTATCTAATATTTTCCAGCATTCTTAACAAGCTTTTTTAGCAACAGGCTTTCCGGCCTGTTCCACAATAAATAAATTTTCTGGTGGAACAGGCCGGAAAGCCTGTTCCTGATGTTTGTCATTCTCGTTATTCTCGTCCGAGCGCAATTTCATAAATTTCTAATTTTTAGCGCGGTCTAGAAGAGCCAGCCAGAGGCGGCGGTGCCCGCCGGGACTGCTGTAAAACAGCAAATCGATCAGGAGTTTGAGGGCCAAATCAGTCAACTCTCGGGCCGATAAATTTTCTGCATCTTCCATGCGCGAGCCATAAGTGTTGCTGAACCTGTCAATATAATCTCCCAGCAAAGCGATTGTGTGAGGTTCGCGGTTTTGCTCTGCCATTTGTTCGAGCAAAGCAACAGCGCGGCGGATTAAAGCTTGGTGCTGTTTTGCCAAATGACAGCTTATCAAAACGAGCGATCGAGCTTCCTCCACATCGAGTTTTTTGCGCCCTCCGTGGCCTTTCCGCAGCGGGTTAGATTGGCGCAGCCGCCACAAAGCTACCCGATCGGCTACCATTGGCTCTAAATTCAGTTCGGCTGCTACCTTGAGCATCGCCTCTGAGCCAATTTCTGCCAGTGCTTCTAGGGCTAACAGCACTAAATCCAGTTGGGCTTTAATGTTGTCCAACTGGGTAGGTTCTGGTGCTTTTTGGGTCAATTCTTCCCAGTTGGGAGATGGGCCCGTTTCGTTTGTGGGAGCGGAGGGCTTTACGGTCGAGCGCATGGCTTCAGCACGGGAAATTAAGACAGATTGAGGCTGGATATCAAACAGTATGCCGTGATTCAAGCTTTGCGGCCTGTGGGCAACAGCATATCTGTTAATTTGTCTCCATAGCTCGTTGCTTTGATTCCGGCAATCCTAACTGCTGGACGGAGTTGCGGGTTAAAAGTTGCGGCTTCAAGTTCGATCGATCGCAATCCGCAAAACCCATAAATTTTTACTTCTCACCATGCTACGCCACCGGCTGCCACAAATCAATGTAAATAAACCACCGTCACACCTGCACCTCCTTCTTTTTGACTGGCGAGCTCAAAGCGGGAAACCTGCGGATGAGTCGCGAGGAACTCGTGAACGCCGCGCCGCAACTGTCCCGTACCTTTGCCGTGAATTATCCACAGCACTCCATATTCCACGGCCTTGGAAAGAGCTCTGTCTATTTCGATTTCTGCGTCTGAGACTCTCGCACCCCGTAGGTCGATCGAATTATTAGCAGTGCGAATGGCGATTTCGGGATTGGGTTTTGCAGGTTCCGACGCTGCTTGCTTAGCTTTAGCGGTAGCGAGTGCTTGTGCTTGGGCGGCCGCCTTGGCTAATTGAGCTTTTGTTTCCGGTTTTTGACCGTCGAGGGATTCAATTTCTCCCAGTTTCACAGTCATTTTCATAATCCCAAACCGAACGCTCAACTCTTCGTTAGCGTCGGGGCCGCTGAGGACTTCGGCGGTTTGGCCCAAGCTGGGAATGCGGATGCGATCGCCCACTTTCGGCATAAAACTCGGTTTGGGTTTAGCCGGTTGTTGGCGAGAAGGCAGGTGTTTTTCAGAAATTTGATTTAAGGTTTCTGTCGCTTGTTGGGCATTTTGAGCCGTCTGGTTGCCCGACTGCAAGCGACGAATGATTTGAGCAATTTCTGATTTTGCCGACCCTATCGCCTCATTTACTGCAACTTCCTGAGCTATTTTTAGTTCTCGCTCCCGCTCTTGCAAAGCCGCTGCTTTTTGAGAAACTTCTCTGTGCAGTTTTTCTGTTTGGTGTAGCAGTTGAGTTGCTTCTCTGGCCTTGGTTTCCTGTTTCCGGCGCTGTGCTTCGAGTCCAGCAATCACTTGATTGACATCTTGAGATGCTCCCCCGACATAGGTTTGAGCTTCTTCGACTATGGATGCTAGCAAACCGAGTCTTTGGGCAATGGTGAGAGCGTTGGAACGTCCGGGTATTCCCCACAGCAAGCGATAGGTTGGCTGCATCGAATTGTCGTCAAATTCTACTGAGGCATTTTCAAAGCGGGAGTCTTGATATTTGAGGGCTTTGAGTTCGCCAAAGTGGGTAGTTGCAACTGTTAATAGGGAATGTTGGGCGAGATATTGCAACAGGGCGATCGCCAATGCACTGCCTTCTGAGGGGTCTGTACCAGCTCCTACTTCGTCTAACAAAACTAAAGATTTGGGAATTGGTAATTGGGAATTAGTATTTGGGATTTGGGGTTTGGGAATTTGTAATTTAGGTTTGAGAATTGGGAGAGCAGAAACAGTGTTCTGTGTATCTGTGACTTCTTCGTCTTGCTGTTGGGAATTAGTAATTGTGAGGTTTGAATTTTCTTCCCCTTCCTCTTCCCCAAGCGATTTATTGCCTAAAACTTCTAAAATGCGGCTGATGCGGCGGATATGGCCGGAGAAAGTAGACAAACTTTGCTGCAAAGATTGTTCGTCACCAATATCGGCCAAAATATTGTCGAACCAAGGCAATTCTACAGGTTCGCGGGCGGCAACAAACATTCCTGCTTTCGCCATTAAAGCTGCCAATCCCAAGGTTTTGAGGGTGACAGTTTTGCCGCCAGTGTTGGGGCCGGTGATGGCGACGACGCGGATGTGCGGCCCGATCGTTAAATCGACCGGCACGACTGGAAAGCCTTGCTCGTGCTGTTGCTGCCAAACTAATAAAGGATGGCGCAACTGGCGCAGGGTAATTTGCGATCGCAGGTTGCGAATTAATAATTGACTGTTTTCTTCTTTTTCCTCATCTTCTTTTTCTTCTTTTTCCTCATCTTCTTTTTCGGGATTTTTTGGTGCTAATTCTGGCTCTCCCAATTCGATAAATTTCGGCGGATTTGCTTGCAACCAAAAACTATAACGCGCTTTAGCTGCTGCTAAATCTAAAGTTGTAACTACCACCACCAATCGGTCTAAATCTGGTTTTACTGCTGCGACTTGCTCCGTGAGCGCGCGGCGGACTGCTTCTTCTTCAGCTTGTTCTTGCCTGAGAAACTGCCGCATTTGGTTGTTAAGATTGACTGTGCTGTGGGGTTCTACGTACAGTGTCGCGCCGCTGGCCGAGGAGTCGTGAACGATGCCCGGTATGGCATCTTTTTGGGGAGCTTTGACGGGAATGACAAAGCGTCCGCTTCTTTGGGTAATTAGCTGTTCTTGTACGGCGTTGGATTGGCGCTGCAAAATCCCCTGCAATATTTGATAAATGCGATCGCGCAACTGTCGCATTTGAACTCTAATTCCTGCTAACTTAGGAGTTGCTCTGTCTGCTACTTGAGCGCGATCGTCTATACAGCGGTGGATTTCTTGCTCTAGTTCGGGATAAGTCCGCAATTGAGCTACCAGTTCTTTAAGCGTCGGCACATCTGCCTGAGAGTCAATTATCCGGCGCAATTGCCTTGCTCCGGCGAGGGTGGTAGCAATTGCCAGCAATTCTTCGCCGCTGAGCAAACCTTGCAGTTCGGCTCGCTGCAGCGAAGTGCCGATGTCTTGGATTCCTTCAAAACTCAAAGCACCGCCAGCGCGGCTCTCTAACTGATAAGCTTCCTGAGTTTGGGCTAGCAGTTCTGCTGTTTGAGCTTGAGTTGCCGGGATTTCGAGGTCGAGGGCGGCGGCGACGCCGAGTTTGGTGGCCGCGAAGGTAGCCAAGTGCTGACACAGGCGCGGCCATTCTAATAGTTCTAGTGTTTCGGCTTGAATCAAAGTTGAGGTGGTGTTGGTAATTGGCATTCTCAGGCGCTGACCGAGAAGGTGAATTTGACGATACTATTAATTGATTTTAAAGTTTTTTATTGTTTCCTGGCGCAACTTGAGAAAGTATCTGCGATCGCCCTCAGCAGTCTTTCGGCAGAAAGCTCTGATGTACCATTAATTACGAAGGAGAAAATTTGCATTTTTGCATTGCCCGTCTAAAATTATACCTTCTAGTGATGCCAGTCCCCAAAAAATATGCAACTGTAGGCAAGCTCCCAACTATTATTATACAGTAAGTCATTCCCAATTTTTTACTCTAAAATATAAAATCTAAAATGGTATGAGCTATTTTCGGTTTTGAGGGAGCGGGCATCGGTTGTTTTTTGATGTAATTGAACTATTTTGGAATTTTAAATCTGTCAGCGCAATTCTGGCGGTTGTATCCTAAAAAGTAATTTGTGGAGATTATAGAAGTATGGCAAAGATTCTGGCGATCGTCGCGGATACTGTGACTTTTCAAGTGGTGCAAGAGTTACTCGGCCAAGAGGGACATCAGGTAAGAGTCGTTTCCGACGACAAAGAGGGTTTAGACTTGGCGAGGGAAGTGTCCCCCGATGCGATAATTTGCGACGGGACTTCGCCTCAAATCAACTTTTTGGAGGTGTGCCGGCTGCTGAAGGCCGATTCCCTACGGGATAGCTTCGCTTCACGAGAATTGGCGGCAGCCTATTTTATTCTGCTGACAACACCCGAGCAATTTGATGAAGTTCAAGAATTGGATGCGCCATTTGACGATTTTCTGTTTAAACCGATAGTTAAGCAGGAATTATTGGCGCGGGTGCGCGCTTCTAAGCGATCGCGCGAGTTGAGGGCGCAGTTGGCTCTCACCCAGCAAGAATTGCAACTGTCGCGCGAGCGAATGCTGCAAACTGAAAAAATGTCTAGTTTGGGCGAATTGGTATCAGGTATCGCCCACGAAATTAACAACCCAATTACTTTTATTTACAGCAATCTAACTCACGTCCAAAGTTACGCTACCGATTTAATTGAACTGCTGCGATTGTATCAACAAGAGCTAGTAGTTCCCGGAGCTGAAATTCAGCAAAAACAACAAGATATGGATGTCGAATTCGTACTCGACGATTTATTAAAAATTGTGAGTTCCATGCGTACCGGGAGCGATCGCATCCGCCAAATAATTTTGTCCCTACAGGATTTTTCCCGCAGCGATCGATCGGGCTGGCAGTTATTCGATGTTTCCGACGGTTTAGAAAATACTCTGTTGTTGTTGCAGCACCGCTTGCCGGCTCGCGAGGGAAGGCGAGACATCAAGGTGATGAAAGAATTCGGCAATTTGCCACAAATTGAGTGTTATGCAGGTCTGCTCAATCAAGCTTTTCTGAATATCATCAATCACGCGATCGATGTTTTGGAAGAGTCTGCTCAAGAGTTGGCAGAGTTGGAATCAATCAAATTTAAGCCTGTGATTTTGATTACCACTCAGGTGGTCGATGCTGAGCGAATTTCTATTGAGATTGCTGATAACGACATGGCAATTAGCAAAGATATCACAGCGCAACTTTCTGAGCCATTTTTGGTGGCCCCCCCTGCGGAACCACCCATCTACTCGGGACTTGCTCTCAGCTATCAGATAATTGTAGAGCAGCACAAAGGAGAGTTAAAGTGTTTTTCGGAACCCGGTAAAGGTACTAAAATTTACATAGAAATTCCCCTGCGTCACAGCTAATTAATAGTATTTACATTCATTGTAGGGGCTGGTTTTTGAGATTGTTGGTTTTAGCCTGAGATTATGGTGAGTCCGCCCCTACAATGACTGCACTTTTTTTAATGTAAAATTTTGGATAGGGAATGGCAGAAGTTATCGAAAAGAGACTTGAGTTGATATGCAAGAGATTTGAAGGAGAGAGGAAGAGAATAGAAATATGAATAATTCCATGGAGAGGGGCAACCACGGGAGATTGCCCCTACAAAACACGGTTATGTAGACGTTGCGTGTCTAAGAGTGGAATAACTAAAGGGAGACTTGCGCGCCTTGAGTATCAAGGCCGATCGCCCTTACATCTGCCTTCACCCCCAATTCCCCCCAAGCAGCCGCCATTTCCCTCACAACCGCATCAGCATTAGTAGCATCCGTTAAAGCCAAAAGCGTCGGCCCGGCACCGCTAATTACCATTCCACAAGCCCCTGCATTCACGGCGGCTTGTTGCACCGCTTCATATCCCTTAATCAGAGATTGTCGGTAAGGTTGGTGAATTTTGTCTTGGAGGGCGCAGCGCAGCCAGTTTTCATTCCCAGTTTCCAAAGCCCGCACTAGCAAACCGAGGTGTGCGGCATTAAAAATCGCGTCAGCCTTACTGTAATCTGCTGGCAAAACTCGGCGCGCTTCGGCTGTAGACAGTTCAAAATCGGGGATGGCTACCACCGGCACAATATTCGGATGCCAGGGAATATCGCAAATTTGCCAAGCACCCCCCCCCTGCCCCCCCTTGCTAAGGGGGGGTGATGGTAGAATTTCCGCATCTAAGGGTGATTGTTCTGTTAGCCCCACTTCGGTAAGGGGGAATCCTTCTCTTAGCCCCCCCTTACTAAGGGGGGGTTGGGGGGGTGCATTGCTAGCAGCGAGGCGACATCCTCCGAGTAAAGCGGGGACAACGTTGTCGGGATGGCCTTCAAGTTCGATCGCCAATTGCATCACTTCCACTTGACTCAAAGGCGCACCGGCTAACTCATTTGCACCGACTAACCCACCGACAATAGCTGTGGCGGAACTTCCTAAACCTCTAGCCAGCGGCACTGGCATATCTATATTTATCGCTACAGGGGGCGGCGATTGCTTGAGGCGATCGTATAACTTGAGAAAAGCTTGATAAGCGAGATTGCTGTCATCTGTCTTGACTTTGGCGGCTTCTTGGCCTGTAACAGTAATTTTTACTTTCTCTGTTGCTGAGGGTTCGAGTCGGGAGAATTGGAAGCGGTTGTAGAGGCTTAAAGCGGCGCCGATGCAGTCGAATCCGGGGCCGAGGTTGGCGGTTGTGGCGGGTACGGTGACGGTGACGGTGGAAGTTTCGGGCATTTTTTGAATGGTGGATTTGGAATGTTTAACCGCAGATGAATGCGGATGAACGCCGATCGCAGGTATTATACTATGTTTTCAAAAGCCATTTATTCTTGCAGCATTTGAAGATGCTTGATGGCATCTTGATAATCGTCGGTATTGCCATCTTTTTGATAGAGCTCGGCTGCTTTTTGATAATCGGCGATCGCCCCCGGTTTGTCTTCTAAGAACTCGCGCACTCGGGCGCGGTTGTAGTAGGCGTCGCCGTAGTTGGGGTTGATTTCAATTGCGCGATCGAAATCCGCTTTAGCTGCTGGATAGTCTTTGAGATGGCGGCCGTGGATGATGCCGCGTTTGTTGTAGGCTTTGGCGTAGTTGGGGTTGAGGCGGATGGCTTCGGTGTAATCGGCGATCGCCCCTTGAATGTCTCCTGCTTCTGATTTGGCTAAAGCACTATTGAATAAATCTTCAGCAGGATTTTGAACAATCGTTTTTTGAGCTATTAAGATTGCGGAGGATTTAGCACAGATAGCAGGGGATATATTACCAAAGATAGTAAATATTACTAGAGTAGCGATTAAATTGTAAAATGATGATTTCATAATTTAGGCAAAAATTTGAGCTACAGAACAACTAAAACCTGGCAACAAAGGCGAAGTTAGTTCATCATTGCTCAACAGCGTAGCAATGAGCTTTAAACTTGCTTGTTCCCTGCGATAAACTTCTATTTGCCGCAACCGCCAATTCACAATCCAGTATTCCTGTACTCCTCGTACCGAATAGAGTCGGAGTTTCAAATCTCTATCCCGTCTTTCATTGTCTGCACCGGGGGACAATACTTCAACAATTAACTCGGGTGCGGCGGTTAAATGGCCGGCTTCGTCTAGCAAGATAGCCAAGCGTTCATTGCTCGCCCAAACTAGATCGGGAATGACGTTATCAGCGTCCGTGAAAATAAGACCAGGATTTATTCCTGGTTCTCCTAAATTAGTCTCTCGCGACCAAGTATTAAGTTCTTGGTAGAGGTTGCCTATAGCCTTTTGATGCCCCCAATGCGGTGCTCTAGTCATAAATAGCTCCCCATCAATAATTTCATAACGATCGCCGTTATCGGGCAATAGTTCTAAATCGGCGGTAGTCCAGCGTACTTTATCAGATATTGTCTGGTTCATACAAGCACTCTTGATAGGTGATAGAAACATTCTAAACGATCGAGCTTCTACACGATCCACAGCTTGAAACAATCGGCATACACTGACTTTCGCTTTTTGCAAGCGAGACTCAGAATATTGAAACCCGCGCCCAGGCGGGTTTCGTTTTTGTAGAGGCGATTTCGCATCACCAAATTGTCCGATCGCCCAATTTAAAATTATTTAAAATTTTAAATCATCGGATTACTTCAAAATAGTTTTAGAAGCAATGCGAGTTTTCTTGCGATCGGCTTCACTCAATTGTTCACCCGACTGCAAGCGAGTAGCAGAGGTTTGCAGGACAGTTGCGGCACTTTTATCACCCATTTGCAAAGCAGTTTTAGCAGCAGTTTGCAGCATCGTAGCCGCACCGGCTCGATCGCCCTGTTGCAATCTAGTTTCTGCGAGTTGAGTTTGGCGGTATTTAGCCAAAGCTAAAATGTGCTGCTGCACAGTCGGGTTAAGTGCCGGCTGATAAACTTTCAGGACATTAGTGGAAATTGCAACGGGATCGGAAAGCAAACCTTGACCGACACTCGGATCGTCGTAGCGAATTTGCAATTGCCCGATCGCCTGTGTACCTTCGGGCAACTGTCCAATATAAATATTAGCCAAAACTACTCGCTCTATATCCTTCATTAAATCTCCCAGGCGCACCATAAAGCGATCGCCCTCTTGCTGTACCGGTAATTCGATCGTATCCGGGGCAACTTGGGCGATCGGTTTGAGTTCGGCTAACCGCACTTTTGGCATCAGGGAAAATAGCAAATAAGCATTAGTCAAACCTACACCTTGGACGCGGCTAAACAGTTTACCAAACTCGTCAACCGCATCTTCGGGACGCTGAATGTGAGCCAGAGCACCGCCGCCGGCATCAGCAATTTTTTCCAAAATATCTTGATTCCAGTTATCGCCAAATCCCAAAGAATTTAAAGTCATGTTGTAGTCGGCAGCCAGTTTCGCCAACTTCAAACAGCGGCCGTCGTCGCCGTGTTCGTTTTCGCCGTCAGTCAGCAGAAACGCCTGAGATATAGCTTCTTTTTTGCCTTTGCCCAACTCTTCAATACCTAACTTAATGCCCTCATCAATTGCTGTGCCACCGGCCGAGCGCAATTGCTCAATTTGCCGTTTAATGCTACTGGGGTCTCCCACAATTTGATTGGGGACGAGGACTTTGGCTTTGTGGTCGAAAGCCACCGCGCAAAAGCGATCCCCGGGCTTCAACCTGTCTAGCAACCGTCCCGCGGCTTGTTTGACGGTTTCCAAGGGGCGTCCGCCCATCGAACCGCTGTGGTCGAGAATCAGGCACAGGTTTAAGGGTACGCTGGAGTCGATCGAGCTTGCCATCGCAGACACTGAAATCGCTAGCTGGCGCTGGGTCGAGGGCGCGGCAGCGTCAAGGTTAGGGTCGTTTAAAATCGGGAGCAAACTAACTTTCATGCGGGATACCTAAAGATTGCGTTACTATTTCTTTAAGAATAGCTCCATCAGTTCAGGCAACATTTCGGTTATATGAACACACCAATTAAAGCTGTGCAATCGCCATACTACGGGGAAGGGAACTCTCGGACGCCACCTCCCGATTTGCCATCCCTGTTGCTGAAGGAGCGGATCGTTTATCTGGGGATGCCTCTAGTGCCTGCGGTAACAGAACTGATTATCGCTGAACTGTTGTTCTTGCAGTACGAAGACCCGGATAAGCCGATCAAAATCTACATCAACTCGACCGGCACTTCTGGTTACAGTGGCGAACCCGTCGGCTTTGAAACAGAAGCCTTCGCTATCTGCGATACGATCAGGTATATTAAGCCGCCCGTGCACACTATTTGCCTCGGTTCGGCAATGGGGATGTCTGCGATGCTTTTAGCGGCTGGTACAAAAGGCTTTCGGGCGAGTTTGCCACACGCTTCTATTGTGTTGCACCAACCCAAGGCTTACACGCGGGGTCAAGCAAGCGACATTCAAATTCGGGCTAAGGAAGTGCTGGCAAATAAAGCGACGATGCTTGAGATTTTTGCAAGCTGTACTGGCCAACCGATCGAAAAGATTACTAAAGATATGGATCGGTTGCTGTACCTGACGCCCCAGGAAGCTAAAGAATACGGTTTGATCGATCGCGTTCTTGAAAGTTCGGAAGAATTGCCGAAACCGCTGCCTGCCGGAGTCATCTAATTCGGTTATTGCTTATTAGTTATTAGTTATTAGTTATTGTTTATGGTTTATTGGTCATTATAGCCAAAAACTAAAAAACCTGAAATAACAAGTAACAAATAACTAATAAACCCTAACCAATTGCCAGATTACCAATTACCAACTAAACGGAGTTCCGAATTATGCCTATAGGTGTGCCAAAAGTTCCCTACAAAATGCCGGGTGGTTATGATACTCAGTGGATTAATATCTACGATCGCCTCTACCGGGAACGGATTATTTTCTTGGGCAGGGACGTTGACGATGAAATTGCCAATCAAATCATCGCTGTGATGCTCTATCTCGATTCGGAAGATTCAGGTAAGGATATTATTTTGTACATCAATTCCCCAGGCGGGATGGTGTCGGCAGGCATGGCTATTTTTGATACCATGCAGCACATTAAATCGGACGTGGTGACGATTTGTGTGGGCTTGGCTGCTTCGATGGGTTCTTTCCTGTTAGCTGCCGGTGCGAAGGGAAAACGCTTAGCTTTGCCTCACTCGCGAATCATGATTCACCAGCCTTCTGGGGGCACGCGGGGACAAGCAACGGATATTCAGATTGAGGCGAAAGAGATTCTGCGGCTGCGCCACGAACTCAATAATATCTATGCTAAGAATACTGGCAAGCCGATCGAGAAAATCGAGAAGGACATGGATCGCGACTATTTCATGTCCGCTGAGGAAGCCAAGGAATACGGCTTGATTGACAGAGTGATCGAAGATCGTCCGTAAGTTATTTTTGCGCTTCAGTAGTGCGGGCAACCCTCGCACTACAACCTAGTTCGCAGTAAATTTTGGCAGAATCTTTACATTTAAGGATTCTGCCATATTTAATGGTATTATCAACGCTCATTCATGCTAGATGGATATTGCAGATTATTACCGACAGTTAGGACTGAGGTCTGGCGCGAGTTTATCGCAAGTTAAGGCCTCTTATCGGCAGTTAGCCAGACAGTATCACCCGGATGTGAATCCGGGAAACGAACAGGCTAAGAATAAGTTTATTGCTATTACTGAGGCTTATAAGTTCCTGGTGAATGTTGCCCCCCACCATGTTGCGGAGTCGAAAGTTGCCCATTCAACTGTGCCGCCTACTTGGACACCGCCGGATCGGGGGGTGAAAGCTCAACCGCAGGCAGTTAAAGTGACTCGAAAAGAGGCTGCGGTTCAATCTAATGCGGATCTGTCGGCGGTGGAGCAAAAGTTAAAGCAAGATGCTTATTTTGAGCTGCAGCAGTTGCTGAAATATCAGAGGTTCCCGCGGGCGATCGCCTTGATTGAGGGTTTGGCCCAGCGGGTTCCCGAAGATTTGGAGGTGCGTCAGTGGCAGGCGATCGCCTATCAGCGCTGGGGACGGCATTTGATCGGAGAAAAGCAGGTTGATAAGGCGAGAATTTATTTGAAAAAGGCTGTGAAAACTGACCCTCACAATCGGGCTTTGTGGGCAGAAGTTGAGCGGGACTTTCGCCGGCTGGAAGAGATTTATTGAAGCGATGTTGTGTCCCCCTTTTGCAGGGGGTCTCCCTCATAAATTTTTAATTTTTCTAAAATAACTTGGGTATTTTCAGGTCGATTTTCTGGTAGCGGTTCGATCAATTCGTCGATCGAGTCGAGGAGTAACGGGTCAATATCTACAGCCTGGTTCCTCCAATTAATTTTACCAGTTTTCTCATTAACGGGAAAGTGACTTGGCTGTATGCCTGTTAATAAATGTACAAAAGTACGCCCTAGGGCAAAAAAGTCCGAGCGCACGCCTGCTTTACCTAGAATTTGTTCCGGTGCGGCGTATCCAGCAGAACCTATGGGTGCGGTCTCTATATCTGCTTCTGTGGCGGCGCCGAAGTCAATTAATCTCAATTTGCCATTGGCTTCAACCATCAGGTTGGATGGCTTAATATCCCGATGTACTACATGATATTTGTGGATTTCCTGCAAAATATGAAGCATTTGTTGCAGCCAATCTAGAGCGAGATTTTGAGAAACAAACTGTTTTTTAGTTAAGAATTCTGCCAAGTTTTCTCCGGTAATTTTTTCCATCACCAAACAAGACAATTTCTGGAAGTTATGGGGGAGTTTAATTGGGAAATAACCGTCAGGTTCGACGTGGGGAACTGAACTCTTTCCTGCCAGCCAAATCAAAACTCGCGCTTCTTGCTTGAAAAAGCGAACTAAATCGTGATTGTGGGTCTGTTTCAAGAGTTTTAAAATTTTGACAGTTCCCCATTCGTTTTCCCCGGTTCCCAAATCTTCGACTTCAAAGATGTCTGTGGGGCGTGCGGGATTGGGCGATCGCACTGGTTTAAGGATACGATAGCGATCGCCAATTAACAAATCCGTGCCGCAAGCCTGACAATTTTGAGCAGCAGCAGGATTTTCGCGTTGTTCGCAGTGAGGATTGATGCAATAAATCATCTGTCTTGATACGTCCAGGACTGACGGATTTAACGAATTGAATCAATTATTAGCATAAAACCCAGCAGTTCTGACCTTACTACTGGGTTTATATTTACCGCCCATTTGGGCACGCTATCACATTTAAGTCAAGGATTTAAGATTAATAGCATCGCGCTCTACCGATTGAGCTACCCCCCTGCGTTTGGTAGAGGGGGCTGGATATGAGCCAGCAACCTCGATGATGTGATTTTCCTGACATTCGTTTTAGCGATCGGCGGTGAATGCTGAGTTTAGAGTAATAGCTTGCTGTTGAATTTGTACGCAATGCTGCCTCTGCCAATTGGGCTACCCCCCCTATTTTGGGCCCTATTTTGGGTAGGAGGGACAGGAGTCGAACCTGCACTATCACATTTGTACGGTTTAAGTTGAAGTTTGAGTTTTAACTTGTACTCTGTTTAGATATTAAACCATAACTATCAAAAAAGCAAGCAATCAGCGAAAAATAAACTGAAAAATTCGCTCTCCCACTCTCTGTTCCTCAACTTCAGAATTGTTAGCTTCTTCGCGGGCGAACATAACAGCTTGCTGCAAGATTTCCACCCTTTGCAGCAACTCATTGAGCCGCCGCGCCAGCATTGCTCCAGAAAACTTGACAGTCCGCCAATAGCCGATCGTAATATCTTCGTAATAAACATCGACTTGAGCCGGATGGTGTTCGGTAGCTTCAGCTTTAACGTGATTGCGCGGAGTTTTAAAAGTCTTGAGAGTTTGCACCGGTTCTGTCGCCCAACAGTCTGCCGAAGCATCGAAGTTCCAACTCTCGGAAGCATCTAAGACTGGAAGTTTTTTGATAAATGCTTGCAAATCTGCTAACTGCTTTTCAATGAATAGCAAATAGCTGACGGGAACTTGGCTCAAAAGCACGTTTCCGTCTACAGTTACGTCCGCGCGGGCGCTACAATTTGTCCAATCTTTGGTTGCGGTTACGTCGAAGAGTTTGGTCAAAACTTCAGTCGTTTTGCGGATAATCTCTTCTGCTTTGACTTCAACTTTTTTGGACTCGGGCGGCAGTTGTTCGCCTTCTTCGTCTTTGGGACGGTAAGTGCGGGAGATTCCAGAAAGCACAGCGGGCTTCTGGAGAGCTTTTTGAGCTTCTGCCAGTTCTTGAACCGAGCGGCTTTTGATGCTTTTTTCGATCGCAATAATCTGATTTAAGCGTGCCATTGTTCGATTTTATTGACGCTGAACTCACATCAAGGCCGGTTGATTTTGATAATCAAATTGTTTGTCCTGTGGCTTTTAGGGCTTTGAGGACTTCAGTCCTCAGTACAAACCTCACGATCGTTCTTTAACCAAACTTGCTCATTTTGTAGTATTACATACTTCAAACTAAATTACAAGCTTTCTTTTCTAGGCGCGGTGCCAAGAGATCCCGCCGCTACCGTGCTCAGCAATTTATCTCTCAAAAACTCGGCAAAATCTCTAGCGTCGCTGCGGATCAAGTGAACGCCGTCATTGGTACGCCATTCTCGCTCTTTCGGGGGTGGCAGCCACTCAAAACGCTCAGGCGGAAACAGCTTTTTAGCCAATTCTTGGACTTGTTTTTTCCTGATTGCAGCGTTAACTCGTGACTCTTGCGGTATGTCAAATAAAACTACTTTGGCCGCGCTATTCTTGTTAATTTCTGCGATTTGACTTTTAATAAACTCAGCTTCTTTTTTTATATTTTCTGCATCTTGTTCCGACAAAGGTTGGCTTTGAATATCAACTACAGTTTGGATAGCTTTTTGCGATAATTCAGGAGTAAGATTTCGACCTTCTAATCTGTCTAGAGCCTCTCGCGTCATTTTTTGATTCTGCTTCGAGCGGCTTTTAAAAAAATCAACAAAAATGCTAATCGGACGGTATTCCTCTCTCATCATCGGTAGATACTGGCGTAACCAATAAAAAATAGGATGATACAAAGAATCTATTAATTCTGTATCTATTTTGCGGACAATAGTATCGTTAATTTCTACCAAAACGATAGGAGGCTTGCTTTTACTTCTTTTAACTATTTCTAAACCTGTCTGGCTCGCTCCTCCGCCTAAAGCTATGCTCTTTACGCCCTCTCCAATGTCTTTAATATTAAGGTTTGCAGCTAGAGAACTACCTACCATTACCATTTTCAGATCGGAATCATCCTGATATACATACCTTTGAGCTTTGACAATATTATTTTGAATCAGGCTAACTCCCTCGGAAGCTGGCAAAACTCCGCCGCTGACTAGCACTTGATAAAAACTCATGAGAAACAGAAAAATTAGTAGCGGGCGCAAAATCGGTCGCAACTGGAATTTGACAAACATAGAACACCTTCTAGAATTGGAAATAAATAAATTGTTTCGAGCTGCCACTGTTGAGGAATATCATTGCTAGCATAATTCCTAAAGCTAAATCTTGATAAAGGCTCCAGACTTTTTGACCGTTTTTATTTGAATCCTGTTTCATCCGATTTTGCCAAGTGGGAAAATGGGGAATGTGATAAATCACTACTGGTAGCGAAAAAATTAGCGTCGGAATAATGTGACTCCAACCGGGCTTGACTTTATAGTTGCGAACTAAAGTAACTGCGAAGTCAACCGCTTCTTCAAATCGAGGCAGTTTGAACAGCAGCCATCCCACGGAAACAAAAGAGAAAATTCCTAAAACGCTAAGGCTGTCCAATAATAATTGCTGCCAGAGTGGTTTGGTTTCTGCTTGATTTGTTTCTGGCGATTTGTTTTTAGATTTGTCAAAGCCAAAAAAGCGTTCTACGGCTAAACCCAAGCCGTGATAAATTCCCCAAACTGCATAACTCCAAGCAGCCCCATGCCATAATCCTCCTAAAGTCATTACTATCATTAAGTTAACATAAGTTCTGATTTTTCCTTTGCGGTTTCCGCCGAGGGGAAAATATAGATAATCTCTGAGCCAAGTTGATAGGGAAATGTGCCACCTTCTCCAGAATTCGGAGAGGGAACGGGAGATGTAGGGAAAGTCGAAGTTGTCGGGAATTTTGTAACCCAAAGCAGCAGCAAAACCGATCGCAATTAAGGAGTAACCGGCAAAATCGGCGAAAATTTGTATTGAGTATCCAAACAGCAGTGTCAGGTTGGTAATAGTTCCAAATCCTTGGTAGTAGGGAAAGCTGATCCAGAAGGTATAGTCTTTTAAGTTGTCGGCGATGACCATTTTTAGGAAGTAGCCGACAACGAGCGAGCGAAAAATGAAATTCCAAGGAATGTCTTTAAAGTATTTAGGAACAATCTGGGGATAAAAAGTCTTGGATTTTAAAATCGGGCCTGACAGTAAATTGGGGAAAAAGCTAATAAAAAATGAAGTATTTAGCAGGTGTTGGCTAAAGTTGGGCGAGACGTAAGCGTTTGATTCTGTTTCGCTTTTGTTTTTTTGAGTCAGTACGTCTACGATTAAACTTATGCCTTCAAATGTGTAGAAAGAAATGCCGATAGGCAGAGGCAATTTTAAGAATAAATAAGCAATGCTGCCTTCGGAGCGAGCAATATTAAAAACATCGGTAACAAAGTTAGTTAGCAAACCAGCGTATTTAAACAAGCTCAAAATTAATACATTGAGAACGACTCCCGATAAAGCCCAAAAAAATCGCTGTTTCTTGTCAGAAATTCGGGCAACTTGAAAGCTGACTGTAGCGTTGATAATAATGGACAGTAGCAGGATCAGCAACAGTGCGGGGGCGCTCCAACTGTAAAAAATAAAGCTGGCAATTATCAGAATGGGAACCTGCACTTTTTGCAACGGAGGGAAATAATATATGGCGAAAACAATCGCAAAAAATACTAAAAATTCAATACTGTTAAATAACATAATTTGTGATTTCGCTCTTTTACGTAGCCTGTGACCCACTATATCAAGCGCCTGGGACTCATGGCAAGAGTGGCCAAGAACCCGATCGCGATCGCGCATCCTACCAAAGTGTAGCAAATATCACTCTTTGTTGGCGCTGCGACTACCTCTTGAGATAGATGCGGAAATCCCTCTCAGGGCGCGTTGTCATATCGGGAAATATTTCTTAACATATAGATAACAAAGGGAATCCGAGGAGACACCAAAAATCCTTAAGCCCTTGGGGTGCCCCGGTTAATCAGACTTTTCGCAAACAAGGGCTAAATCAATGAACAAGCAGCAAAACTCCGAAGTTTCAGCATTTTTGCCCATGCTCCAAAAAGGCATTTGGCTGTTTGGGATTCTCTCTTGGATATTCGGGCTGACAGATAGAACTATTGCACTATTATCTGACGGATATTTGTCGGCGATAGATATTGTCCAGCTATTTACAGCATCCTTTTTCTTCATTAGCTGGCTGTTGTTAAGCCCGTTTTTGGGTCTTAACTCCCAGAGTCGGCCGAAGGAAGAAGCATCTTCCTAGTTTTTAATTGGTAATGTTAGTTTCTCGATCGCTCTTTGTTTCTTCTGGGGCAAAACGGGCCGGCCAAATGCGATCGCAAAAAAACAAAGTTCCCGCCGTCACGCACAGCGGAATCGCCAACAGATTCAACAGGGGAATACTCACCAAACCCAAACAAACCACACCAAAACTCCCGCTGGCCGGCAAACTCGCCCAAATTATCTTCAATTTCTCCTGAAAAGGTCGCCTCCGCCTCTCCAAAGGTGCATCTAAAAAGTCCAAACAGACAATAGTCGCGCCCAAAGCTACGCCACCCAAACTGCTAAGAATAGAGCCGACACCCGGCACCAAATGCAGCAGCAGCAGCGGTATGCCGACGCTCAACAAAATTTGTAGTTTTCGCAGTTCAAAGGCGATCGCCCTTTGAATATCCCCAAAACTACTCGCCAAATTCATTGGTGCTTCTGCGGGCAATTGACCGTTCCGCAGCAGTTCCAATTGTTCGGAAAGTTTGCCGTACCAGGGCGAACCTAAAATTACGCCAAACTGCACTAACAAAAATCCAATTATCAGCAAAAGTCCTGACACTAGGAGTACGCGCAGCAGCCAGCCGAAAGCGACTGTTAACACGCCAAGAAAGCTCAGCCAAGCTGGAAAACTCGCAATTAGAGCATTAAATCGGACGGACAAATCGGCAACTAAAACGTCTATCCCTGCCAAACTGGGAAATAGCAAGCTTAAATAAAGACCAATACCAATTATAAAATTTAGCACCACGGGAACTAATACATAAGTCCACAGCTTGGGAGTTTGCAAAATTAGCGTGAAAGCTCGCAAAGGATAGGTGAAACCTGCGAGGAGTCCAATTGGTGCGGTAATGGCGGCGTGGGCGGGGTTTGAATTTAGCTGTTTTGACATATTTTCTGCTTTTGAGGACTCGACTCTATTTTCTATCATCCACTTTCCATTATTATTGCTGATGAGGATTTATCGCAGGTAGCCCAAAAGTGAAGCTTTTTATTTACCATACCCCGGAACTTACGCCAGCCGACAAAATGCCGGCTTGCGCGATCGCAGTTGATGTGCTGCGGGCGACTACGACAATGGCAACGGCCCTGAATAATGGGGCGGAAGCTGTCCAAGTTTTCAGCAACTTAGATAAGCTAATGGCCGAGAGCGAAAAATGGCCTGCAGATAAGCGGATTCGCGCCGGAGAGCGCGGCGGCGGCAAAGTTGAGGGATTTGACATGGGGAATTCCCCCTTCGACTGCACGCCAGAAAAGGTGGCTGGGAAGCGAATTTTTATCAGCACAACTAACGGTACTCGGGCTCTGGAGCGAGTGCAAGCTGCTGCAACTGTGTTAACGGCTGCTTTGATTAACCGCAAATCTGTGGTGCAGTTTTTGTTAAATAAACAGCCGGAAACTATTTGGATTGTGGGTTCTGGTTGGGAAGGGAGTTATTCGTTGGAAGATACGGTTTGTGCTGGTGCGATCGCCCAAAGTCTGCTAGCAGAAAGCGGTATTCCTGCGAGCGATTTTGCTGGTAACGATGAAGTATTTGGGGCTATTGCTCTTTACCTGCACTGGCAAGATCGGTTGCACGAATTGTTGGAAAGAGCCAGTCACGGCCAGCGCCTTCTCGGTTTAGGTGTTATTGAAGATTTAAAATATTGCGCGCAAACGGATACTTTAGATGTGCTGCCGGTGCAGCGAGAACCGGGAGTTTTGGTTAAGTCGGATTTTAAAATTCCTCAGGCTGATTTCTGGGTTCAATCTTCAGAAAAAACGGCGAATTGAATTTTTCTGCGAATGCAGTATTAGTAAGGTGCGCCTAGGCGCACCCTACGGAAATTAGTAGTTAGCGAACAAGATTTTTTTTAAGGAAGTAGAATTAAACATACTCGGTAGGGACAAAACATTGTTTTGTCCCTAGTCTATTCCCGGCAATTTAGAATTGGTGCATTCACCGCCGAAGCGCTGAATTAAACACTCGGCAATTCTGGCTGCTGCACCGGGTTCTCCCATGCGGCGCAAGCCATTTTCAGCGATTAACTGCAACCTGTCGGGGTCGCGGAGCAAAGACTGCACGGCGCCGGCAACTTCGGCGGGATGTTTGACTAAAATTAATGACGGGCCTAACAGGCGACTTTGAGCTTCTGCAAAAGCTGGAGTAAATTGCGGGCCGTTTCCGGGAATGGCGATCGCGGGTTTTCCTAAACCTACAAATTGTTCTGTAGCCGTTCCTGCCATTGCTATTGCTAAATCTGCTTCGTACAAACAATCGTTAAAACTTTGCTGAGTTAAAATCATCGTGGCGTTTCTCTGGACAAATGTTAAGGGCAATAGCAAATTAGGAGATTCTTTCTGCATTTCTTGACCGCTAGAAAGAGGAGGTCGCAAAATACTTCCTTCTCGCCGCTGCGTTCGAGTTTCGCCTTCTTGTCGCCAGCCAAAAAATTCTAAACTAGGTCGCAAAGCTTCTAAGTTTAACTCTGGAGAAATGGCTCCGAAAAATAACAATTTGCGATCGGCAAACAGCGACAAAATTCCGGCTACAGCCTCTATTATTAGCAGCCAATTAGCATAGGCTTCCGGCGCTCTAGAACCGGGCAGTAAGGTGATGACGAGCGATCGCGACCTTTCCCGCAACTCTGCGTCAGGGCCGTAAAAACCGGCTGGATTTTCCGGTTCGAGTCCGTCCATCATCGGGTTTCCGAGATTGTAAGCGGGAATTCCCAGCTTTTGTAAAGTCTCGGCGGTTAGCGCGTCCCTGGCAAAAACGGCTCGACAGCGCGATCGAGTCATCAACCAGCGCTCCCAAGGCAAATAAACCGAGCGCGGGCAACCCCACCAACCAAAGACCCTGGATTTGCGAGCCAGAGGCCCGTTCTCGTCGCGCAAATAATACTCTGACTTGGCAGTACCGACAAAGGCGTAGGGCGCGCCGCCGAGCCAAGCAAACAGTAGCGGTACAATATCCCCGCAGGCTAAAATAACGCCGTCTTGATTCCCAGACTGTTGTTGCGATCGCACCCAAGCGCGGATGGCTTTAAACTGAGCGATGGTCAACTGAAGCAGGCCGCCTTTGACATCGCGCAAAAATTCCCTCCCGTCCATGTAAATAAAGCCGCCCGAAGGCATCCGCTGCACCGGGCCGATGATGCGGGCGTTTTCTAGTTGAGCGAAAGCTTGCCCTTCACCCACTAGCGGAAACACGGCTAATTCTGGCGGATGCGGGTGCTGTTGCAGTTCCTGCAAGATGCGAAGGGCGATCGCGTCTTCTCCGTGGCCGTTACTGAGGCAAAGTAATTTCAATCCCAACTCTCTCAAAAACTCTATTGTCAAAAAATAGCCTGCAAACCCTGGGACTTCAGTCTAGGGATGGAAAGCAACTTTCCACTTTAGTTTACCAGAAAATTGTTGTTTGAAATAGTACAAAACACGGTAAGAGCGAACCATATCCGGCGCCGATCAAAATCTCTGCTGTACCCAAAAATATCTGGCATTTAACAGCAGTTGATCGGACTCGGCGAGGGCAACTTCTGAAGCGGGAAAACAACTTGTTTAATGTTGGGACTTACGGCCGCCTGCACTGACAATTGCGCGATCGACAATTGCCAGTGCCTGCGGCTAAATAACGCGGCGGTAAGTTGCTGCACATCTAAATTATCTGTATGCAGCCAAGCTCTCCACCATGAGATTCATACTATTTTCCCTCGATATATTGCTTTAAAGTATTCCGAATTTGTTTGAGCTGAAATCCCTTAGCAAGTTGGCGCAGCTTCGAGACAAACGGCACTAAATTAGGTTGTAAACTCTCCAGCTTAGCACTCTCCTCAAAAATTTCTTCAATGTCGCCCATAGCTGCGAGTCTCAAAAGTTTTGCTACTGACTCAGAAGCCGCAGGTAATAGAGAAGAATAAGCAGGAAAATCAGAGGCTGGTGACAAACTGGGAGTTTTGCGCTTGTTGTTTTCCGAAGATTCCCCATAAATCCATTCTAGTCCCAAATGCACGCGCAACTGTTCCAAAAAGTGATTTGCTTCGATCGGTTTGGGAAGAAAAGCATCGTACCCTGCGAGGATGCTATCTTGTTGCGTAGCCTCGAAAACGCTAGCTGACATAGCGATTAACACAACATCTTTGACTTCCGGCAACTGCCGCAGTTTCCTTGCACTTTCTAAGCCATCCATTACAGGCATCCGCAAGTCCATTAAAATCACATCCGGGTGAAATTCAACTGTTTTGCAGAGGCATTCTTGACCGTTTTGGGCCTCTGCAACCTCAAATCCCAAACGCCGCAGCAGCCTGCACAACAAATCGCGATCCAGTTGATTGTCATCGACGATTAGCACTTTCCGCTTGTTGCCGATAAAACCGACAAGCCAGCGTTTTTCCTGCAAAGGAGACACCTCCAAGTACCGTTTAGCTGCTGGCACTTCTAAATCTACCCAAAAAGTGCTGCCTTTTCCCAAAGTGCTGTGAACGCGAATTTCGGTACCCATTAGTTTCGCTAATTTCTGGCTAATCGAGAGTCCGAGACCTGTACCTTCAACAAACGTATTGCCTCCTACTTGGTGGAAAGGCAAAAATATTTCTTCTAACTTGCTTTGCTCTATTCCGGTGCCGGTATCCTCGACTTGAAAGCGGATTTTTAAAGCGTGTTTGGCGGCGATCGCATTGTGGGCGAAGCGCATATAATTTTCTTTCAGTTCCGAACTCAAAGTCGAGAACTCATAATTTTCTCCTTGCCCTCGACTCCAGGCCCCTGTGCCGACATAGCCGACTTTGAAAGTAACACCGCCGCTGTTCGTAAATTTAACGGCATTGCTGAGTAAATTTATGAGAATTTGGCGCAATCTTTTTGGATCGACACGAACGCAGCTAGGCAGGGGAGAGACTTGTTCGTAATGGAATAAAATTTCTTTTTGAGAGGCCCGCATCTGAAACAGATCGGCAATGTTTTTCGTGAAATTTAGAAAATTCAACTCTTCTGGGTAGAGTTCCATTTTTCTAGCTTCAATTTTGGAAAGATCTAAAACATCGTCGATTAACATCAGCAGGTGTTGACCGCACTGTTGAATATTGCTGAGACTTTCTTGGTGATCTGAGTTTAAGTCTTTGTCGGTTTTGAGGATTTGAGCGTAACCTAAAACGCCGTTTAAAGGCGTGCGTAGTTCGTGGCTCATATTGGCAAGAAATTCGCTTTTGGCGCGGTTGGCGCTTTCTGCGGCTAGTGCAGCTTGTTGGAGGGCAGATTCTGCAAGTTTGCGATCGGCAATTTCGGTTTGTGCTTGTTGAAATAGCGTGGATTGCTGGATCGCGATCGCCAATTGCACGCACAATTGCCGGAGGGATTCTATTTCTGAGGAATCCCAGGGACGGGGGCCGCTGCAATCCTGGGCGATTAGCAGTCCCCAGAGCTGATTTCCTGCGGTCTGTTCGGTTTGGGAAATGCTTTCTCGTGCTTGTAAAATCGGCACTATTAAGTTAGCTTTTACTTCAATTCCTTCGAGAAACTTTATGTGGCATTCCGTCAAATTTTCCCGGGAAATATCTTCCATAGATCTAATACCGCCTTGCTGATAAACCTCAACAAATTTCTCTTTAAAACAGCCATCAAGATTGTTAAAGTTTCGCAGCGAAATTCTATCTTTTGCCACGGATTCCACAACTACAAAGCCGCTCCAGTCGGGATTAAAGCGGTAAATAACTGTGCGGTCAGTTTGCAAAAAGTGCCGCACTTCTTCGACAGCAGTGCTGAGGACTTCTTCTAAATTGAGGGAAGAGCGAATGCGATCGAGCATGGCAACTACCAGCCGTTCTCGCCTTAATTGCTGCTGCAGGGCCATCTCCGCTTGTTTGCGTTCGGTGATGTCGGTAATTACTCCCACTAACCCGATTAAATGACCAGTTTCATCTTTAATGCCGTCGGCGCGAAATAAAGTTGTTACCAGTTTGTTGTTTTTAGTGTTGATTTTGAGTTCGCCTTGCCAAGATTTGCCTTTACGGAGCGTTTTTAACATTTCTAGCAGCACATTACTTTGGGGGTAAATTGCTGTTAATCCGCCTGCTGTGTTTAGTTCTTCTGCTGTGTAGCCGTACTGTTGAACAAAGGCTTGATTGTGGTAGATCGATCGCCCTGTCAAGTCAGCAATGCCGATCGCATCGCTGGTGCTTTCCACCGCTTGAGTAACTCGCAGCAAATCTAATTCTGCTTGTTTGCGATCGCTAATATCAGTAATAGTGCCGATATAGCCTTTAATCTCCTGCTTGTCTCCGATTTCTGCAATTGCCTGACCTATCACCCAAATTACCCGACCGTCGGGACGCTGAAAGCGGTATTCTGATTTAAAAGGAGTTTTCTCAAAAATTGCTCGATGCCATTCATTTTTTACCCGCTCGACATCATCGGGATGTATGGCATTCATCCAGCCAATTTCTGCCGCTAATTCTGCGTTTAGTCCCGTAATTTCGCTCCACCTTTGATTCACATAAAGGCAATTTCCCAAGGTGTCGGTATGGAATATACAAACTGGCGATGCTTCTGCTAAAGTTTGGTAGCGACGCTGGCTCGACCGCAGGGCTGATTCTACCTGTTTTCTATTAGTTATATCGCGGACTATAGAAATTATTTCGCCACCTCCAAGCATTGTCAGCGACAATTCTTGAGGGAACTTAGTACCGTCCGGGCGCTGACCGGTCGCTTCTATATTGCAGTACCCTTTTTGCAGGAGAATCGGCATTATTTGTAGTTCAAATAATAGATTTTCTGCTTTGCTGTAGAGCATATTCCATTTCTTCCCATACAGTTCGCTAGGGCTTGACCAACCGTACATTTTGAGATAAGCTTCGTTTGAATAAATACATTCTTTATTCTTATTAAAAATGGCGATGCCGTCATAAGCAGCGGCCATTGCTACTGCTTGTCGCTGGAGTTGGGACTCTACTTGTTTACGAGAGGTAATGTCGTGACCGACTGAGTAGATTAAACCTTCTTCGGTAAATGGCGATGCCGTCCACAGGAAGCATTTGTAAGAACCGTCTTTGCAGATGTAGCGGTTTTCAAACGAGATACTGGACTTACCAGCTATTAGTTTTGCCCCTTCGGCTGCGGTGGCTTTTCGATCGTCTGGATGAACAAATTCGATCATTGGCTTGCCCAACATTTCACTAATACTGTAGCCTAAAGCTGTTGACCAAGCTGGGTTTAAACGTTTAAAATGACCGTCAAAACCTACAATGCAAAGCAAGTCTAAGGAGATGGTAAAAAAACGATCGCGCTCTGTTTGTGCCTGCTTTAATTCAGTAATATCCATCACTAAACCGTCCCAGAGAATATCGCCTTCGCTGCCAGATTTGCTCTCATTAGTGAGCCTTTCTGGTCTCGCAGCTCCTTGCAGCCACTTAACTTTTCCAGATGGTAAAGTCTGCCGCCACTGCTGCTGCCAAGGTTCCAGCGTAGTGGCTGAAATTGCGATCGATGCTTTTAAATCTAAGAGATCGTCAGGGTGAATTCCCTGGGAAATGAGTTCCGCATTTTGTTCTATTGCTTCTGCCTCTAATTCGTAGAGTTGGCGGCTGCCTGAAGAGATGTAGGGAAAAGACATTTTTCCAGTTGATGACATTCGTAATTGATAAATAATTCCCGGTAGGTTAGCTACCAATTTTTGAAAGCGAGCTTCGCTTTTTTCCAGGGCTTTTTGTTGCTGTCTGTATTCGGTAAAATCTCTAATTATACCCACTATTACTTTACTGCCGTCTGCTATTTGGAAGACGCTTTTTTTCGTAGAAATTATGTGTTTTTTCCCCGCAGAGTCTGTGAATTTTTCTTCTGTTTCCAAGCAGACACCCGTTGTCAATACTTCTTCATCTTTTGTCCAAAAAACAGCAGCTTCTGATTCGGGGAAAAAATCATAATCTGATTTGCCGAGCAGTTCTTGTCGCGATTTGCCGACCAACTGACAAAAAGCATCATTTAATATCATCCAGCGGTGTTGCTCGTCTTTGACAAAAATTGGGTCTGGCGTAGCATTTATGGTGTGGTTTAAAAATTCTTCTGACGCTTTCAGTTTGGCTTCGTAGCGGTAGCGATCGCTCACGTCCAACACTACTTCGATTATCCGGTCAATAGACCCGTCCAGGCGGCGGATGCAGCGCAGGGAAACTCGCGTGTGAACTATTTCGCCGTTTTTTCTGAGCCACCTTTTGTCTAAGATGTAACCGTCGAGCCTACCTGCTAACATCTGAGAAAAATTTTCACAGTTAGCCTCCAAATCATCTGGATGAGTCAACTCTAGCCAATTCTTTTGCACGAGTTCGTAGCGCTCATAGCCCAGCAAATTGCACAGGGCATCGTTAACTTCTATCCAGTGGCAATTGAGAGGAATTTCGCTGTCAATAATTGGAGCGGTGATGGCAATGCCGATCAGGGAATTTTCCACCACCGAGCGATATTTTTCTTCACTTTTTCGCAAAGCATCTTGACTGTTCTGGCGTTCTATGGCGTAACGGAGCGATCGAATTAACAGTTCGCTGTCGATTTTTCTTTTTACCAAATAATCCTGGACGCCGACCGAAATCAACCGCAGGGCAAGTTCTTCGTCGTTTTGGGCGGTCAGAACTACGATCGGCACATTTACCCCGTATTCTTGTACCCGAGCCACCGTCTCGATTCCCAGACTATCTGGCAGTGAAAGGTCTAATAAAATTATGTCAAAAGTTTCTTGATTCAATCGCTGCTGCGCTTCGCTGAGGCGCTCTACTTTCGTCAGCACTATACGCTGCGCGCCACCAATTTCTGACAGCAAATCTTCAATCAGCTCAGCTTCCTGAGGGTTGTCTTCTACTAAGAGAACTTTAAAGCAGATAGGAGGCAAAGCTAAGTTAAAAACTGCTTTCATAATATTTATTAATCAAGAAAATGTTAAACTAACTTGAATTTGACTTTTTATTTTCAGGGCAGTCATTCAATTGCACGTACACATACATCGACCGTAAGATTGACCGTAAGATTGCGGGGTGAGCAAGCGCTACAAAAAATGTCTTTAATAATTAAAATTATATCACGCACTAACTAGACTGTCAACGGAAAACATTTTTTTTCTGACTTGCCATTTATATCGGTTGAAAAAGAATGCAAGTGTAGTTAATATTCCAACCCTGATAGTCACAAGAAATTTCCCTTTTTTACTTATTTTTTCCTATAAAATGGTGTTAATTTGTCAATTGTAATTTTCAGCTTCTGACTTACAATATAGAAATAAATTGAGTTTTCCTACCTTAGAGCTTTTACCTTTTTACGAAAAAAAACCTCAATTAAGGGAGAGTAAAGTGAAACGTAGAACCTTGCTCCGGTTCCGATTCCACCCAGATAAATCCCCCGTGAAGTTCCACAATCTTTTGACAAATTGCTAAACCAATACCTGTCCCCGAATATTCTCTTTGAGTATGCAAGCGCTGGAAAATTTGAAATATACGCTTTTGATGCTGGGGAGCAATCCCAATTCCATTATCTGAGACAGAAATTAACCAGTTTTCCTCCTGTCTGCAAGCGGTAATATGAACCACAGGCGGTGCATCGTGGCGATATTTAATCGCATTGCTGACTAAATTTTGAAAGAGCTGTATGAGTTGAGAAATATCCCCCATTACCGCGGGTAATTCGCTGTAGGTGACAACGGCTTTAGTCTCGCGGATCGCCCCTTGCAGGTTCGCGAGTGCTTGCTCGACTGCGTGATTGCAATCTGTCAGTTCAAAAGGTTTCCGACTCCGGCCAACGCGCGAATATTCCAGTAAATCGTCAATTAAAGTTTGCATTCTGGTGCAGCCGTGAACGATATTGCCGATAAACTTACTACCTTGGGTGTCGAGTTGGTCTTTGTAGCGTTTTTCTAAAAGTTGAGCGTAACTGGCAATGGTTGCTAAAGGCGCTTGCAAGTCGTGAGAAGCCACATAAGCAAATTGTTCTAGTTCCGCATTTGAACGCGCCAATTCTTGGTTAGATTTTAATAGAGCAGATTCGGCGCGCTGGCGGTTTGATATCTCTTGTTGGAGTACCAAATTTTGCTCTTGCAGAGCTTTTTCAACGGCGCGACGGGTGCTGATTTCTTGTTGCAAAATGTGATTTTTTTCTTGAAGAGTTTTTTCGACTGCTAAGCGGCTCGTGATTTCTTCTTGCAGCAGCATATTTTGTTCTTTTAGCTGCTTTTGTAAATTCCGCAGGCTGAGGTGACTTTCGATGCGGGCGAGCACTTCTTCAAACTGAAAGGGCTTGCTGATATAGTCCACAGCTCCCACAGCAAATGCGTTTACTTTGTCGAAAATTTCATCTTTAGCACTGATAAAAATTACCGGAATTTCGCGAGTTTTAGGCTCTAATTTCAAGTGCTGACAAACTTCGTAACCGTTCATTTCCGGCATCATTATGTCGAGCAAAATCAAATCGGGTGGATTAGAATTGCAGGCTCTCAGAGCCATTTTTCCGTTAATCACGCAGCGGGGGGTGTACCCCCTCTGAGTCAACATCGTAGACAACAGACGCAGGTTTTCTGCTGTATCGTCTACTACTAAAATGTTTCCTAACGGCGTCCCTGGTTGGTGATCGTTCATTGATTATTTCCCTGTTCCTGTTTTCTTCACAAAAGATGTTGGCAGCTATTTTATTTAGGACTTACGGAAAACACCCGGTTTTTAGTAGGAATATGGGAAAAAAAACGAGAAATCCGCTCATAAACCGGGTGTTTAGCCGTTTGTGCACAAGCAAGTCCTGTTATTGCTCGTTTACCAATCCTCAAATCCCCAGCAGGAGAGTCAAAGCATTATTTCCCCAAGTCAATGCTTTGTCTAACACTTTAAATCCCGCCACTTTGCACATACATTCTAAAGCAGTAGCTGTAGGTAGCCACCACCACCCCGCAAAGTCGTTGATGTCAAAAACTGCTTTCTCAGTTATCCCTAACATGGGTGCGCCGTCGGTGTGCTTCTGCCAGTAAGCTGTTAAAATAGCTCGTTCTACGTCGCCTAAAGCGGGAAGGAAAATTACCCCAGAAGCTGGAATTTCGTAGCGTCCCCGCTCGTTTTCTATAACTTCTTGAGTAATAGCTGAAGTTAAGATTAAATACTCCCCACTTATTTGACGCAAGTTAGTTAAAATTTGCAAAGGGTGAGGGTGGTGGTACAAAACTCCTGCACAGTGAACTACATCGTAAGGCTCGCCAATTTCTGCAAGCTGAATGTGACTTATATCTCGATTTATACAATTATAATTAGCAATCTTTAAACTTGTCATCCGATCGCGAAAATCTTGCCACCCGTGGAGGAATTCGGGCATGGCATCAATCATTGTAAGAGAAACTGCACCGTATTTGCTAGCTACAGATACTTTTTCGTTGACAGTTGCCGACAAGCCGCCGACTTGTGCAAAACTCTTACCTTTGACGACTCGGGCAATGTAGCGATCGGGAATATCGTGATTCTCCAACTCTAATAATATCCTGCGCTCGCCCGACGAGTCCTTTTTCTCCAAAACTTCCGCCAATTTCCCGGATATTGCGGGATCTTCGGGCCGGATTTCTAAGGCCATCAAGTACAAAACTGTCGCTGCGTCAATCCGATCGATGTCGGAAAATTTTTGGGCTATTTTACAGTAAAATTCCGGAGGGTGCAGGGGCAGCAACTCGTGGTGATAGTAGCTGGTTGCTGTGTCTAAATCGCTCGGACTTCTTTTGATGAGAGCATCGCCTAATTTGGTGTAAATTTTAGGTAGTTCAGGCTCTATTTCCAGCGCGCAAAGGTAAGCTGAAACCACATCGTTCCATTCGTGCATTTCAGTCAAAGCATCGCCTAAGTTGTAATAAGACCAAGAAAGATGGGGATTTAGTTCAATAGCGCGCTTGTAGGCGACAGATGCTGCTTTCCACTGCTGGGTTTTCAACAGCGCTTCTCCTAAATTGTGATAACTCCAAGAAAAGTTGGGATTGAGTTCGATCGCCCGCTGGTAGGCGCTGATTGCTGCTACCCAATCCTGGAGTTTAACTTTAGTTAAAGCTAAATTATAATGAGACCAAAAGAATTCTGAATCGAGTGCGATCGCCCTTTCGTATGCAGCCTCAGCTTTCCACCATTTTTGGAGCTGAAAAAAAGCATCTCCCAAGTTATGAAAAGAGCCGGAATAATTAGGATCTAAGTCAATAGCTCGCTGGTAAGCAGCGGCGGCGTCCGACCATTTTTCTAATTTGCTGCAAGCTTCCCCCATGCTGTAGTAACACCAAGAAAAATCTGGGTTAATTTCAACAGCCGTGCGGTAGGCAACAACGGCTTCTGGCCATTGTTCTAACTTGAGCAGCACACTACCTAAATTATAGTAAGACCAAAAAGAGTTGGGATTTAATTCAATACTTTCCCGGTAAGCGGCGACTGCTTCAGGTAATTGTCCGCTGTTTTGAAAAACCTTGCCTAATTTGTAATAAAGCTCAGAAATATCTGGCTGAAGTTGAATAGCTTTGCGGTAGTGGACAATAGCTTCATCCCACTTTTTTAGTTCGCTAGCAGCTTCTGCTAATTTGCAGTAAGCTTCGCAAAAACTCGGGTTTAAATAAATCGTGCGGTGGTAACAAGTCAGCGCTTTTTCTGGCTTGTTTTGCGCCAACAAAGTATTACCTAAATCGAGATATTCTTCCGCTATCTCTATCGGTTCCACCATGAGTGCTTGATACGAACACTCTGCTGCTTCTTCAGCTTGACCGACTTGGGTAAATATCCGGCTCAAATTACGGTAAAATCCTGCAAAGTTTGGTTGCAGGGAGATGGCTTTTTGGTAACAGGCGATCGCCTCTTGCCACTGTTCCAATGTAGCGCAGAGAGTCCCGAGGTTAGCAAAAGCTTCGGCAAAATCTGGTTGCAGGGCGATCGCAACTTTATACCAATACCTTGCGTCTTCTAGTTTACCCTGAGCTTGCAGCGCCTTTCCCAAGGTCTTGCAAGTCTCAGCCGAATTGGGTTCAGATGCCAAAACTTGTTGGCAAAGTGCGATCGCCTCATCCAACTTCCCTAAAGCCAAATAGACTTCTGCCTGTTGTTGTAAATCAACCGCTGCTGTTTCTGAATTCACTTCTTGCGTTCCTGCTTAGTAATAATTGCCTGTATAATTGTATGGTAAAACTTGTCTACTTTTCAACTCATGCACAGACATCTCCCTACCTGTAAATACCGGCTCGCCTGCATAGCATTTGTGCGCTCGCACTTTAAGTTAATTTGCACAACAAGAGTTGAATAAAAACTAATTTGGATTAAACTAAGAGAGCCACAGGTTAACAGCGAGGTAAAGAATGTCAGCAGCGACTCAGATACCGCAAGTCAGCGTAATTATACCAGCATACAACGGCGATCGCTACATTGCGCAAGCGGTAGAAAGCGCCCTAAACCAAACTTTTACTGATTTGGAAATTATCGTCATAGACGACGCTTCGACAGATCGGACACATGAGGTATTACAGCCTTATTTTGACAAAATTCGCTATGTATATCAAGAAAATCGAGGAGTAGCAGCCGCCCGCAACCGAGGAATTCAGGAAGCCAAAGGCGAAGTCATTGCTTTTTTAGATCAAGATGACTTCTTTCTGCCAGATAAATTAGCAGCACAAGTAGCGCTGTTTCGCCAGCAACCCTCATTAGGAATTGTTAACAGTGGCTGGCGTTTAGTTAACGAACAAGGCGACGCTATTTCTGACATCAAACCTTGGGAGTATTTCCCCAAGTTAGACTTAGAAACTTGGATAGTACAAATGCCCGTACTTCCCAGTGCCATGATGTTTTCGCGCCAGTGGCTGGAAATTGCAGGCGGGTTTAATTCTGAGTTTGATTCAGTAGACGATTCAGATTTAGTTTTACGTTTAGCAGTGTTTGGTTGCGAAGCAGCTTGGCTGCCTCAAGTGACAGTATGCTACCGCCAGCACGACCAAAATGTCTCAATAAAAAAAGCCCAGAAACAAGCAAATCTTTTTATTACATTAAAACAAAAATTTTTCGCTCGGCCTGATTTGCCGCAGCACATCCGCGAGTTAGAAAATTCGGCTTTCTACGAAGCATTGACTTGGATGGCATGGCAATTGTACTATAGTAGGTATCCAGTAGAGGCAGTTGAATTTTTCCAAAAATCTCTCACCTACAGTCCTTATTCTCCCGAAAAAACTGTAATAGATTGGGTCAAACGTCTAGCTAATATTTCTCAAGCTTACGGGCTTACAATCAATTTTCAATCATTAAGAAACTTATCAGAATGGAAAAAGTTAATGGCTAGCATATTTTCGGAAAAAACACCGCGAGTCAGCGTAATTATCCCAGTATACAACTGTGAGCGCTACATTACTAGAGCCGTAGAAAGCGTTATCGATCAAACTTACCAAGACTGGGAAATTATTGTCATAGATGACGGTTCTACAGACAGCACAAGCCTAGTCTTAAATGCTTACCGCGATATAATTCAGTACGTCTATCAGGAAAATCAAGGAGCAGCAATAGCTCGGAATCGCGGCTGCGAACTAGCCAAAGGCGAATTTTTAGCTTTTCTAGATGCCGACGACTTCTTCCTGCCAGAAAAACTTGCAAAACAGATTGCTTGTTTTGACGCAGACGCTTCTTTAGATATGGTTCAAACCGGTTGGTTGATAGTCGATGAAAAAGGCAAAGATATTTCCCCAGTCCTGCCTTGGGAATACGCACCACAATTAAATTTAGAAGCATTTGTTATGTATAAATACGCGCGCCCCAGCGCGATGATGTTGCGGCGGGAGTGGTGGGAACGATTGGGGGGATTTGACCCTCGCTTTCCGCCAACTGAAGATTTAGATTTTGTCTTGCGTTTAGCTTTAAAAGGCTGCAAATGTGTTTGGTTAAAAGAAATACTAACCTGCTACCGCCAGCACGATAGCAATCTCATGTCCGGCGGCTCCAAAGTAATGAAAAATATGGAAGTTGTGATGGAGCAATTCTTTGCGCGATCGGACTTGCCCAAGTACATCCGCGACTTGAGACTCCAAGAACGTTACAGGTCTTTAGTGTGGACGGGATGGCGAATGTATCGTGACGGCTATTTTGCCGAGATGGCTGAGTGTCTCGAAAAAGCTCTCTACTACACTCCTTTTTCTGGGACGCAAACTATTTTTAAGTGGGTGGAAGATTTCAAGGCATATTCGGCATCATACGGCTACAAATTTGATATTTGTGACTTGACTAATTTAAAGGAATGGCAAAGTATAGCATTCACGGCTGTCAACAATATCTCTCAATTTCAATCCGTCGCACCGAGTTTGATTGCTTCCCAGAAAGCAAGGCACGTACTCATGTACACAGAAGACCACGGAGTAGGGGGTTTAGCTCAATTCAACCATTCACTTTTATGCAAATTAGTAGCCGACGGCTACCGAGTTAGTAGTGTTCAAACTCAAGCTTCTAACCCTTTAATTGCCGAACAGCAGCAGCTAGGTATAGAGCATATTTGGCTGGAGTTCGATACGATGAAAGAGTTTGCGCGAATTGCTTATAATTTAGGGGATGCTGAAAAAATTTACGCGCAAGCTCAACCCGATTTAATTATATTTAGCGACGGCTGGGCTATGGCCAATTTTGCAGCCAAACAAGTTGCTATTAAGCAGAATATACCGTACATAATTGCTCTTGGTTATGTCGATAGCTATTCTAAAACATTCGATCGTGGCGATGGAATTTCTTATTTGGAGGCAGTGTCGTACCAGTACAGTTTATCTCGCTCGGTAATAGCAGTTTCTCACAATAATTTAAACTTATTTAAGAGGATATTCAAAAATCCTTTGGAACAGGGAAAAGTTATTTATTACGGCAGGCCGAACAGTTATTTTGAACCGCCAAATCTTTCAAACCGCCAACGCCTGCGCCAAGAACAAGGAATCCCCGAAGAAGCTGTGGTTTGTTTCACGGCGGCGAGACTGACTCCCATTAAAGGATATCAGTATCAATTGCACGCGATCGCCCAAATGAAAAATCGTCCGATTTGGTCACAGCTATACTTTGTTTGGGCCGGGCCCGGTTCTACCACTCACGACAATATGGAGCCTGAATTGAGAGCAAGTGTCAGCCAATTAGGAGTCACCGAACAGGTTAAATTCATAGGTCAGCGATGGGATATTGCCGATTGGTTAGACGCCAGCGACATCTTTATTTTATCTTCCGAAGCTGAGGGAATGCCGCTAGCAGTCATGGAAGCAATGGCGAAAGGATTGCCCGTAATTGCCACAGCAGTTAGCGGTATTCCCGAAGAGTTGGAAGAGACGGGAAAGTTGATACCCGATCCTAAAATTGACCCGCAAAAGACAGCACAAGAGTTAGCCGAAACCGTAGAACTATGGGCCCAAAATCCTGAATTGCGGAGGCTTGCAGGACAAGCTTGCAAACTCCGGGCCCAAGAACTATTCAAGGAAGAACGGATGCTTTTGGAATACGCAGAGGTCATCGAACAAGCCTTATCCGCTAGCAGCAATCAAGAACAATCACCGAGCGCCCCCAAATTCCAAAAGCAGATCCAACAAGTTGACAGTATGCTCAATTACTACTATCTAGTATGGAAAGCATGGGAAGCTTGGGAGCGCGGGGATGTGTCCGGGATGGTTGACAATTTGCATTCATCTTGGAAATGCACGCCACTGTTGACAACAGAAACTATCTTGAGTTGGATCGAAAATTTTGTGGTGTTCTCTTCAGAAAAGGGCGTTAAACTCGATACTTACTCGCTAATTCATTCCGAAGCTTGGCAACAATTGATAGAATCAATACAGGGTTTTGAAGCTGCCTTGTCTGTTCGTTAGGACTTTGGATAGCAGAATATCATTTCGCCTCGGAATGGCAATCTTAAAATTAAAAGCCTAACGCCGATAGATCCGATTTATGCAGGGCGGTGCATTCGCCAAAGTCTCGCGTTCAAGCCCCCGTGCCCGCCCTTCTGGGTTTCTGAATACCCTAACAGTTTTGGTGAAAAACTCACCCCATACAATATGCAATTCTCCTTCAAGTTCAAACCTATTAATAAGCTGCTGCCAATTTGCTTAGCTGCGCTAACTGTCTTGTTAATAACATATTGGGGGCAGCAACCAACTGTTGCCCAACTTCGATCGAACGTAACAGTGGATTTTGGACAGCCCGCCACGGGTACAATTTCCATGAGTGGCATCCTGCACGGAATCGACACTGCCAAACCGCCGGATAGCTCGATCAAACCCTTGCAGCCCAAACTTTGGCGGGCAGGGAGACTCGATATTTACGATCGAGTAATCGCCAGCGGAGCCGAGTTTCAGTTAATAGTCAGCGACTTGTGGGGCTACGGTAGCAATCCCAATGGCTGGCCCTATCAAAACTACCCCGCATGGGAATCCTTCATCCGACAGTTAGCCCAGCAAAATAAAGGCAAAAAAATTATTTGGGATGTATGGAATGAGCCAGATTGGACAGATCCATTTTGGAAGGGAAGCAGAGAACAATTCTTTGAAACTTACAAAAGAGCTTACAGAATCTTGCGGGAAGAATTGGGGCCGTCAGCAATTATTGGCGGGCCGAGCATCGCCATCTACAGCAAAGAATATCTCGCCGCTTTTTTGGATTACTGCAAGGCTAACAAACTTGAAGTAAACTTTCTCTCATGGCACGAACTTAACGACACGAGGATTTTATTTGTTGACGATCATGTCATCGATGCTAAACGCAATTTTCAGCAAAGTCCATCTTACAAGGAAGTGAAATTGCAAAAAATTTACGTCAACGAAATTGTGGGGAACTTAGCGCAGTACCAGCCGGGGGAAATCTTAGGTTATTTGTATAACTTAGAGTATGCAAAAGCTGACGGTGCTTGCAGAGCTTGCTGGGAGAGTAAAGGGCCAAATAAAGTTAGCAATTGCTTCAACAATACGCTTAGTGGGATGGTCACGCCTAATAATTTTGAACCGAGAGCAGCTTGGTGGACATACAAAGCTTATGCTGAGGGAGTTAATTCGCGGGTGCGGAGCTGGTCAAATAACAATCGCCTTGTCGCCTTAGCCAGCAAGTCAAATCCTGAAGGTAAAGCACAGATACTTTTAGGTTATTTCGATCCCAATTTTTCCTCAGCAACAACGGTAACATTAAGCCTCGGAAATTTGGAGCAGCTAGGTATTCAAAGAGGTCAGAAAATAACTCTAAAATTAGAAAAAATTCCCAACAATCAAGAAGGAGCCGTGCCACAGCTTGTCACTGTTAAAGAAGAAAGTTTGTCGGTAACTAGCGGCAGCTTGGCTTATGTTATCCCTAATTTCAACGTCCACGAAGGCTACTTATTGACGCTTAGCAAGTGATATCGTTTTCGGTTGCTTCGGCATTATAGAGAGGACACGGCAGTGCCGTGTCCCTACAAATATATAGATTTTAGCTGGGAGTATTCAAAGATTTTTGCACCGATTCCAACCACTCTCGGACTGTTTGATTTTCGGATTGTGGGTCGTAGTAACACCCTAATTCATCGAGGATGAATGCTTCTAAATCGGCTGGGGCGATCGGCATTTCTAACAGTTTGCTGAGTTCTTGCGATGCAGCTTCAACAGTTGCGGGCGGTTCGCTGCTGCGGTAGTTGTTCACTACATCGCTGGGAGTGTCAGCTTCTAATGGCCAGTCTTGGTGAAAGTAGGAACTGAAAAATTGGGTTAAATGAGGAAATTGATTGATCATTGGGGATAGGCTGTGAGAATAAAGTATCCGGGAGGTAATTTGGCGCTGCGCTGGAGGACGATTCTCAGGCGAGATGTTGAAGTTGCTTTGGATGCGCGGCGACGCAGAGTAATGCCAATGATTCTGTTGGCATTGTAGTCGATCGTATAACGATTGCCTCGACTTTTCACCCAGGAGTCGATCGCACTTTGATTTCTGTTTATTGCTTCTGAAATAGCCGCCTCGGCGACGGAACGGTCAGTAAAGGAAGATGCGGCAGAAATTCTCGTTTCGCTTGCGAGTCGCTGTGCTAGTTCTGCTTCTGTTTTGCCAACGTGTCTCTCTAAAGTGTGTCCTCCTGCTGATTCGTGAAAGTCTAATCCGCCGCCCGGTATGTTGGGTACAAAAGCTACGGTCGTTTGTGGTAGGGTTGAGATTTTAGGTGCAACAACCGTGGCGTAAACACCAGGTATAGCCGATTGGAATAATATAATTATTGAGGCGATCGCACAGAGGATACCTAAAAAGTTTTTTAGGCGAGCGAGTTGATTTTTCATTTCTGTTGAAGGTCTTTCTTATATTTAGTATAGGTATTTGCTGTTTTTTTGTCTATTTCTTAATCGACTCTTAATAAGTTAGAAATTGCGCTGTATTCAAATATACTGTCCGCAGAACCCACCCTACTGTTAGTTAGAAATTGCACGCAGCATTTAAATACATGGTGTGCACGGAACACCCTAGGATTATTCCTAAATACACGGTGTCCACGGATCACCCTACGATTATTTATAATAATTCGTGATTTCTGGGGTTTACAAAGCTTTACTCACTATGAGAAAATGTTAATAATTCTTTGAAATAATCCCTGATGATTGATGATAAATTAATTTATCATCTTTAAAAATGTGACAAAATGCAACTAGTTATCCTAGCTGGCGGTCTCGGTACTCGTCTCAGAGAAGAAACAGAATTTCGTCCCAAACCCTTAGTTGAGGTGGGGGGGCATCCAATTATTTGGCACATCATGAAAATCTATGCACACTACGGTTTCCAAAACTTTATTGTGTGCTTGGGCTATCGCGGCAACATGATTAAAGAATATTTCCTCAATTATGAAGCCATGAACAATGACTTTACTATCTGTCTGGGACGCCAAAATGCCATCACTTATCACGAGGAACATCTGGAACAAGATTTTAATGTTACCCTGGCTGAAACTGGCGCGGCAAGCATGACAGGAGGGCGGGTAAAACGGATCGAAAAATATATCGATCGCGAGAATTTCATGGTGACATACGGCGATGGAGTAGCTGATGTCAATATTGACGCCTTGCTCGAATTTCACAAGTCTCACGGGAAGCTGGCCACTGTCACCACATTTCGTCCGATTTCTCGCTTTGGAATTTTGGATGTAGACAGCGATAGCCGCGTAGTTCAATTTTCTGAAAAACCTCAAGTTGACGGCTGGATCAGTATTGGATATATGATATTCAACCGCCGGGTCTTTGAGTATTTGGGGGGAGATGATTGTATTTTAGAACAAGAGCCGATGCAGCGTTTGGCGGCAGACGGACAATTGATGGCTTACCGTCATGAGGGCTTCTTCTTTGCAATGGATACTTTTCGAGAATACAAGTATTTAAACGAACTTTGGGATGAAGGAAAGGCTCCTTGGAAAGTTTGGTAATGAGTTAGTTTTGAGGCGGGCTTTTAGGCTCGCTTCATAAAAATTTGAATAAATATAAAGCAGATTATACGTTTATAAAGTACACCCCGCGAGCGAGCGAGTAGTAGTGACATGGCAGTGCCGTGTCCCTACCTCTGCTATAAAATAATTATAAAAAATGGATTCCCAAGAAATTCTCAACAGCACAGAAACTTACCTACAAAAGTGCGTTGCACCCCAGGCGGAAATTATCGACAGCGACTCGGAAGCGCTGAAAACAGCAGTTGCTGGATTAGACAATCGATCGCTCTTAGCATTGCGAGTTCCCCAAAAATGGGGCGGCGGTGAAATTGCACCGGAGATTTTTTACCAATATCAGGAATTGACGGCTCGATATTCCGGCGCTTTGTCTTTCCTGCAAACTCAGCACCACAGCGCAACTGGGATGCTTGCCAACAGCGACAATGAAATGCTAAAAAGCAGATATTTGCCCGCGATCGCCCAAAAAGAGTTACGCTTGGGTATTGGGTTTTCGCATTTGAGGCGAGCGGGCGATCCAGCCGTCACCGCAACTCCCGTAAAAGCGGCCTATTTACTGTCAGGAAAAGTTCCTTGGGTAACAGGTTTTGGCTTGTTTCAAAAGTTTATTGTAGCGGCGGTACTTCCTGACGAACGTGCTGTTTTCGGTTTAGTGCCTTTTACCAATAGTGAACGCGAATCGGGTAAAATAGCTTTTAGCGAAATCATGCAGTTAATCGCCATGAACTCGACTAATACTGTGACAGCCACTCTCGATAATTGGTTGTTGCATGAATCGGAAATAATTTCAGTTAAACCTGTCGGCTGGATTTCGGAAAACGACAGCAAAAATATACTGAATTTTGTTCCGGGTACTTTTGGCTGTATTCGAGCGGGATTGGATGTAATTGCAGCAGCGGCGGCTGCTAAGAATTCACCTTTTATAACGGCAGCTTGCCAAAAACTAGAGCAAAAGCTCGATCGGCTAAAACAGAATTTCTCACAATCTCAACATAGCTCGAAAGCAGAACAATTAGCGCTGCGAGCTCAAGCCATTGATTTAGCGGTGCGTTGCGGGCACGCTGCGGTTGCAGTTTCTAGCGGTGCTGCTAACGGTGTGCTACACCCAGCCGGGAGAGTTTATCGAGAAGCTTTGGTGTATACTGTTTCCGGGCAAACAAAGGATGTGATGGAAGCAACGCTCGATCGACTAATCGAATTTTAGATTGTAGATTTTATATTTTATATTGAACTTGCAAAAGGTCAAAAACTAAACTGTGTTTAATAAATAATAGATATATTTAACCTGATGACCAACAACTTCAACTCAAATAACTTAAAAACGATCGCCTACAGCCAAATTATAGACTTAACCCATGCAATTCATCCAAATATTCCCATTTGGCCAGGAGATCCAGCCACAGAAATTGCCACAGTATCTCAAATAGCAACAGACGGGTATTTCCTGCGAAAATTCTCAATGGGAGAACACAGCGGCACTCACATCAACGCACCCAACAGCTTTTATGCAGGAGGCGCCAGCATTGATAGTTATTCCCCGCAGTCGTTAGTTTCCCCCGCAATTGCGATCGACATCCGAGAGCAAAGTCTTGCCAATCCCGACTACACTTTAACAATTGATGATATATTGACTTGGGAACGGCAGCACAAACTTATAGAACCGGGAAATATAGTTTTATTGTATACTGGTTGGCAAAAAAAATGGGATAACGAGGGAGCATTTTTCAACCGAGACGATCGCGGAATTTGCCACTTTCCCGGATTTGGCAAAGCAGCCACTCAATTTTTGCTAGAAGAACGCTCTATCGCGGGGATAGGGACTGACACCCACGGAGTCGATACCGGGCAAGATGAAAGTTTTGCGGTTAACAAATTGGTATTGGAAAAAAAGCGAATAGTCCTGGAAAATCTAGCAAATCTCGACTTGTTACCTGCGGCTGACATCACTTTAGTTATCGGAATATTGCGCCTTTTAGGAGGTTCCGGCTCGCCTGTGTCAGTGTTAGCTTTTGTGGCTTAGTGCGGTCAAACTTACATCTTGTATCATTCTCAAGAACAGGCAAGATGCCTGTGCCACAAAGAGTGAATTTTCTTGTGGAACGGGCATCTTGTCTGTTCCTAAATAGGTAATTGAGAATGGTGCAATATCTCAGGTAAAATTATATTGAGAGAAGTCGAGTAAAAACAATAATAAGATTAATGACAGAACTGCCCAAGGATCTCAACGAGGCGATCGCCCAATCCCGCATGGCCACCGCCGCTGCCCTCTCGGACGGCAAAACTCTACTGCAAGTCGAATTAGTATTTCCAGAAATCGCCCTGCAAGCACAGTCTATCACCGAACAATTCCTCCCAGAATTTGAAGAAATCTACCCCGGAGTAAAAGTCTTTTTTCCCGACGCCGGTGCGGCAGCCCTCGCGCGCCGCGACTGGGGAGAAACACCGTTTAAAGTCAGTGATTTGGGTAGCAGTCGCAGCCCTGTTGAAGATAAAATAGCACCGGAAGATCAACTTTTCCTTTTGATCAATCCAGCAGCCGTAGAAGTGGCCCAAGTCGAACAACTTTACATAGCTGCGGCCGGTCGCCCAGTAATTCTACTCAACCCGCGCCTGGAAGATGTTGCCACTATAGGTATAGGCTATGCGGGTCGCCAATTGCGCGATCGATTCCTCAGCAAAATTGAATCCTGCTACTACATCAGACCCCTAGACGCTGCTGCTTTATTCCGCTGCTACCCCCAATCGTGGCAAGTGTGGCTGGAAACAAACAACCAATACGAACTAATTTCTGAAACCGCCCAAAAACCAGTCGGAGACGATTTAGAGCGGATTTTAGCCAAAGCTCTCGGAACCGACGATCCTGACTCCACCACACCTGCCAAACCCTTAAAAAAGAAAGGTTTTTTGGCAGAACTCCAGACATTCCTCAAAGCTTTGACTCAGTGACAATCGTTAAGGCTCGATCGTATTTTAGGGTGTGTCATATCAAATCCGTTAGCATCGGAATAGTAAATTCGAGTTCACTGTTGACTGTTGACGGTTCACGGCGTCAACAGTCAACCGTCAACCGTCAACATCATGTATGAGTGTAGTTAGAGAGTCGATGGCAGAGTGTCCCCTACCATCTCTCCTACAAAACCGTGCTTGCGACTTTCACCGCACACGGCTCCTGAGTGGTGTAATCCTGGTTATGGATACAGTAAGATCGCATCATGATCTGATTGCTACGGCTTGATAGTTTTCCTTTTACCCCTACATCCCACCATCAGATTTTTCTGTGGCCGACGGCTTTTAAAGGGCTACTTGGTCTCTATCTTTTACACCACCCGGTGCTGTCAGCATATCTCTGTCATTACAACAAAGCATTGGCTTCTGCGACCATCCCTCACACTCACAGCTTACGGCTAGCAGCCTACTTATTTTTAAGGGCTGTGAGAGCTTTACTTCGTTCCGATTACACATTGGTTGAACATGACAGCGTAATGCTT